>CAYNWI010000519.1:0-1815 GCA_964400825.1 uncultured Anaerolineae bacterium
GTTTCGCTCATTTACAATCAAGGGCTGGCTAATAGCGGTTGTCCGAGTTGGGTGTAAACCGATTCTGGGATACCCAGCAAGCCAAGGATGTGTTGCTGAAGGGCCGACAACGGCGTGATCTCGTATTGCGCGATGTCCCCATCACTCAGGCGATACCAGGTGATGTTGTCAAAGGCCTTCAGCAGTCGCTCAGCTGTGGGCTGTTGGGTGGTCCGCTTGGGGTTGCCCGGATACAAGCCCTGCAACGGCTCGGCCTCCTCGTGCAGGCTGCGGCGGGCGACGAACTCGAGCAAGGTCAGGGCCCGCAAGGCGATCACCAGGAGGCACAGCAGGCCTCGGATGCGCTGATCGGAGCGCAAGAACAAGGGGCGGATGGCCAACGCTGCGCCCTTGAGCCGATGAAAGCCGCGTTCCGGCTGCCACTGCCCGCGATAGCCGGCCGCCGCACCGTTCAAGTCGAGCCACTCGGCTGGCGCATTGGTAACATAGAGACGCCAGCCGGCCAGTTGGTTGAAGGTCTCGATGGCCTCGGTGTCCCGCGTGCTGGTCAACTGCCACTGGGTGGTCGTGACCATCTCATAAGGGCTGTTGGGGCCATGCCGCCCGCGCTTGAGATAGTGCTTGGTCTGCGTGGTGTGGGCTGTCCACGTCACCCGCAAGTATGCGCCGACGTCACGCCGCGTCAGAATGGCCTGGCTCTGAGTGGTCAACTCGGCTTCGGTGGCCGTCGGTTGGGGCTTCAGCTTGGCAAGAGCCTGTTCGGCGCGCGCCAGGCGATCGGCCAGGCCTTGCTGTTGACGTCGGGCCAGTTTATCGCTGCGCATGACCAGCACCCGCTCGTCCCAGGTGACGCGATCTTCCGTCTGGGGGTCGGTCCAGGTGCGCGGGACGCTGACTTCGCAGCCCTGGCCAAGCGGTTTGTCCACGCTCGGCAGGTGGATATCCGCGAGCGGCACCGGCGGCTGCAGCACCCAACGCCGCAAGTCGTCTGGCGTGGCCCCGGTCATCGGCAGGGGGGCCAGATAGTAGCCGCCACCGCGCTGGATCTGCCCCCGATTGGCCAGACTGGCCAGTTTGCAGTCGCCGACCACCAGAAAGTCGCGCCGGCCCAGGGTCTCGACCATGCGCTGCCAGATCGGAAGGTAGAGTGGATCGTCCGCCCGGTGACCGGCCACCGTCGCACTGCACAACGGGATGCCTACCGGGTCGAGGGTGCTCAACACCTCTTTGAACTGGCGCAAGTCGGGGCGGCGGTCTTTGCTCTGGCCGAAGGTGAGCAAGCTCTCGCCGGCAGGTTGATGGTAGACTGCCACCGTCGTGGGATCGATCCGAGCGGTGTCGGTGGGCAGCTCGTAAGCCCGGAGGAGGTGCCGACCCATCTGCTCCTCGACCTGTTCGATCACCGCGTCAGTACCGATGGCGTCCAGCAGGTCTTCCAGACGGTCATCGGTGAAGTCGGTGGCGCGGATGGGATGCCCGAGGGCCCGTTCCAAGCAGTGACGGTGCTTCTCTACCCAGTCGCGCACCGGGCTGAGGAAGTGGTTGCATACGCTCAAGATGTAAGCCACGAAGACCACCGCCAGTTGGCCGTAGCTCAGCCCTTGCCGGTTGCCATGCGGTGGGCCGACCACCGCATCGATGATCTTGTCAATGTGCATTTTGAGTAACCAATGGATCAACAACGGGATGTCGTCAATCCGTTCCGAGGTAATGGTGAGAGAGAACATCGTTTCCTCCAGTACTGAGTTTACTGGAGGTTATACACCTGTTACCGCTATTGTGTCAACTGCCTGCCAGAATGAGCGAAACTACCGT
>CAYNWI010000520.1:0-1815 GCA_964400825.1 uncultured Anaerolineae bacterium
GGCGCTGCTGGAAGTGCAGGATGCCGACGGCAACCCCGCCAACGGCGTCCAGATCAAGACAGGCACCTTCCCGGCTCCAGACGAAGTCGTTAAGAACGAAGTTGACAACGCCGCAGGGACGATATGGTATGCCGTGAGCCAGCGCAGGGATCTTCATCCAGATCCGGTCAGCGACAATGGGACATTGGCCTCTGTCACTTTCAAGGGCCTGGCTGAAGGGACGAGCTCGGTAGCCTTCACTTATTGGAAGCTAGTCGAGATAGACGGGACGGAAATCACCACTACTACCACCCAAGCTGGCCAGATCACGGTAGTAGCGGCCTCCATCGGCGACTACGTGTGGAATGACGGTGACGGCGATGGGATTCAGAGCAGCGCATTCGACGTGGGCATCAACGGCATCAAGCTCGAACTATGGCTGGACAACAACGGAGATGGCAATGTCTCAACCGGAGACGCGGACATGGGAACCACGACCACGATAACCAATACTGTCACTGGCAAGGGTGGTTGGTACCTCTTTGACGGTCTCTCTGCAGGAGACTATATTGTGAGGATAGCGCCGGCCGAGTTTGATTCAGGGGGAACTCTGTGGGAATACGGCCCCACGAAGCCAAACGCAGGCAGCGATGACACCGTGGATAGCGACGGCGACAACCCAACCTGTCCGTACAGCCCAACCATTAAAACTGGGTCTTGTGGAGAGATAGGGTTCGAGAATAACATACTGGCGACGACGACGTTGACTGAGACAGGGGGGTATGTCAGTGGCGACCTGGACGTTGACTTCGGCGTCGTGGCACAATCTCCGCCGACTGCCATCACCCTCTCCTCCTTCACCTCCAGGTCAAGCGCAGGACTGAAAACTCCCCTCGCTTGGCCGTGGCTGATGGGGGTAGCGGCGCTGGCGGTGGGCGGTGTGCTCTGGGTGAGGCGTAGGAGGTGACCAGATGGCGTTGCAGGATGGCATCGGAATGACCTCGCCCCTCTGTTGGGGGAGGCGGAAGATCCTGGTGGCGATAGCCATGGCTGCCCTGATCGCGCTCAGCCTGCACGGTGTCTTGGCCGCCGATGGCGGCAGCGGAGCGGCGGCTACGGTGATATCGGAGGCGGGACCGTCCGGTCTCCTCGGCGACTTCGACGGCAATTGTACCGTGGATATCTTGGACATCATGAGAGTAGCCTGCCGGTGGCAAACTTCGTGTGAGAATCCCGATCCCGACCACGACGCCGATACCCCAAATTACGACGCTCTCTACGATGTTAACGATGACTGTATTATTGACATTGTGGACATCATGCTGGTAGCAGCCCACTGGGGTGATACTTGCCCCTGGGTGAGCGGTTACGTCTGGAACGACGACAACGGCGACGGGGTGCGGGACGAGATCGAGGGTGGGATGGCGGGAGTGACCATTGACCTGTACTGCGACAACGATGGAGATGGCGTGCTCGATCCTGACGACACCTATCTGGATACCCAGACCACGGCTGAGGGCGGGAGCTACCAGTTCGGCGATTTATCGCCTGGCGATTACATCGTCCAGGTGACCGATACGGCTGGCGTGCTCACCGACTACGCCCTCACCACCGATAACAATCCCCTGTCGGTGCACCTGGGGGAAGGGGAGGCCTACAGCGAAGCTGATTTCGGCTACGAGGCCGTGGCCTATCCCGGCGACACTGCCGTCAACCTTTCCTCCTTCTGCAACCAGATCAAGTACAAAGTGCTGGCGTAAACAGGTAAGAAAGGTGCAAGATGGGGAAGGATCAAAGCACGTTAACGGAGGCGTCTTGTAAGAACACAACAGGGAT
>CAYNWI010000521.1:0-1810 GCA_964400825.1 uncultured Anaerolineae bacterium
AACCAGGCTAGGACGCTCACAATAGAGCAAGTTGCCCACGTCGTCCAGCAGTAGTTTGCTAACTTTTCGTTGCGCCGTGAAGTCGGTGATGTTCAATTGGGCAGTGACACTGACTTCGACCCGCACCTGGGATCTCGGCAGTGAAATGGTTTCCAGTTCGACGCTCATCGTCACCTCCTATCTCTCCCTGATTCTTCTTCTTTGCCACGAATTGCACGAATTTTCACTTTTTTTGTTTTAATTCGTGAAATTCGTGGCGGAGATTACTTCACCATCCGCTGGTGTTCGAGGGAATCGGCGCCGAAGTTCAGCAGGATGGCCAGGCGGAAGCCAGTGGCCGTCAGGTAGTTGATGGCCTGGGCTTCGTGCTTGGGGTGCAATTGGGAGACGGCTTTGATCTCCAGGATGATTTTGTCCTCGATGACGAAGTCGGCTTCGTACTCACCGACGAGCACGCCTTTGTAGGTCACTGGCAGCTTCTTGAACTGCTCGAAGCGGATGCCGCGCAGGGTTAGCTCGTGGGCCAGGGCAGCTTGATACACTGCTTCCAGAAAGCCTGGGCCGAGGATGCGGTGGACTTCCATGGCTGCGCCGATGATGGTGTAGGAGAGTTCTTTGTAGATGATCTCGGCCATGAAATACTCCTCTCTTTTGCCACGAATTACACGAATTTTCACTAATTTTTATTTTTCGTGTTAATTCGTGAAATTCGTGGCTGATTTCTCCGTGAGCTTGAAGGTGAGAATACCATGGGTTTCCCCAAAAAGGACTTTGAGGTAGGCCCTGTTCACGCTCATCACGTAGATGGTCCCGCAAACACATCGGTGTGGGTACGGAGAAATGCTTCCGCTATGTACAGCACACGCTCGGCAGCCTCCTTCGCAGCTTCCGCCTGGGCTTGTCCATAGGTTTCGCTGGGCACCGCAGGGGTCGGAAGACCGTGACGATAGCAAGGTACGTACTACCTCCAGGTCCGTCTGCGCTTGTCGAAACCAACGCTGTGCTTCAACTCGACGGGCGTTCATACAGCGTCACTCCTTCGCGCCGCACCAGCCATCCCAGGCCAGTTTCGCGCATTCGCTCGAACTCATCAGGTGTATACACCAGAATCTCCGCTGACTGGCCAAACTCCACGAGATACGGCACCATGTCGCGCAGCCTTTCCAGGAAAGGGCGCCTGGTTCGCTTGATGACGATCAAATCGTAATCACTGTGCTCATCGGCGTCGCCCCGCGCTCGCGAACCAAAAAGAATGATCTGCTCCGGTTCATAGCGTTGTAAGAGACGCACAATCTCATCGAGCCCTGGATCCGCCACTAATGCCTTCATAGTTTCTTCTATCATCTGTCATCCCTCCTCAGACAACATCCGCAAAGGTCTTTTCCATGCGGCGGAAGTAGAAAGCGCCGCTGATCAGCAGCCCCACTGCGACCAGTGCGGAAACGATGACAATGGGACCTGGTGCGGTCTCTGTCCCCAGCAACGCCCAGCGGAAGCCCTCGACAACGCCGGCCATGGGGTTGATGCCATACAAGGTGCGCCATGGCTCATCGAGCAGGCTGCTGGGATAAGCGATGGGCGTGGCAAACATCCAGGCCTGCACATGGAAGGGGGAGAGGGGAGAGGGGAAGATGGATTCTATCTTCCATCTTCCATCTTCCATCCTCCATCTCCCATTCGATGATGGCCCAGGCTGCGCCCAGCACAGTTTCTCTCTTATCCATCTCGTCTCCTTCACATTCGCAGTCCGCAGTCCGCAATTCGCAATTTCTCCACCTGCGCCTCGATCCACGGATACGTCCACGCGATC
>CAYNWI010000522.1:0-1794 GCA_964400825.1 uncultured Anaerolineae bacterium
CGCCTTCGTCCAGGGCCAGGGAGGTGTACTCGCCGACATCCCCCTCGCTGTCCACCACGGTCTCGATGTGCCAGCCGGAGGCGTCCTGGTAGGCGTACTTCAGGTCTCCGACATTGCAGCCATAGAACGACCGTACCCCACAGTAATGGTAGCTGATGTGTGGATAGCCGTCCTCATCCAGGTCCAGGGAGTTGTACTCGCCGACATCCCCCTCGCTGTCCACGGTCTCGATGTGCCAGCCGGAGGCGTCCTGGTAGGCGTACTTCAGGTCGTTGTTGCCTTCGTAGCTGATGTGCGGATAGCCGTTCCCATCCAGGGCCAGGGAGGTGTACCCGCCGACACCAGGGGAGTCATCCACCGTTTCGTAGTGCCAACTCACCCCGTCGTGCCAGGCGTAGTAGAGATGATCACCGCCGTAGGCGATGTGCGGATGCCCTGCGGCATCCAGTTGCAGGCTGCGATCAGTCATATTTGTGAAGTACTTGGGGCAGTCCACGCACTCGATCACCCACCCATCGGCTGCGGCGGGGGTTGCCTGGGGTGCCAATGGGGCCAGGAGCAAGACCAACACGCCGAGCCAAAGTAGCGATTTGCCTTTGCTGCTAATCACGCGACTCTGCTCCTTTCTTCAAAGGCTAATGCTCATCACCAAACCATGAACTCCCCCCGCGCCAGACGGGCGGTGAAGTCGTAGATGTTGGCTAGCTCGTTTTCGATGACGGCTTCTACGTCGCCACGGATGGGCTCTAGCTCCAGGCCGGGCTCCAGAATGAGCTGGGCGGAGGCAATCAAGGGCTGGTCAATGGGCTGGCCGATCTGGCTGCAAAGCCAGATGTAGACCTCTCTGATGCCCGGCACGGTGGCGTAGACTTGCTCGGCGATTTTGTGAGAGAGCAGGCTGTAGATCTTGCCTACGTGGCTGACGGGGTTTTTCCCCGCTGCGGCCTCGGTGGTCATCGGTCGGTTCAGGGCGATGACGCCGTTGACCTTGTTGCCCCGCCCCACCTGGCCGCAATCGCCCCCCTCAGCCGAGGTGCCCAGCACGGTCAGGTACATGCCGCCCTCTCCCCGGCCTGGCGTGTCAAGGGTATTGATGTCCACGGTCACCTTTTCGATACTGTGCTCATGCCGGGCCACGAATTCCTCCACATCAGCCTGGATGGCCGCCTTGTGCTCGAAATAGGCTTCTTCGGTGGGGATGAAGCGGTCAACGAAAGCGATGGCGATGGTCAGCACCAATTCGTGACCGTGCCGGTAGCCCATCACCTTGATGTCTTCGCCCACCTCAGGATAGGTGGCTTTGAAGGCGGTGGAGTTCAGATAGCGCTCGGTGGCTAACACCAGCTCCTCCGTCTCCGTTAAGGGCGCATAGCCCACTCCCGCTGAGGTGTCGTTGGCCCCGATGACCTCCCGCTCGAAGATGTCGGTGAGTTCCGGAGATCCGGGCTTGATCTCGTTCTGGAAGACGATGTGCTTCTCTACGTCCACGAAACGCAGGTTGGATCGCAGCCAGGCCTTGGCCGTGGCCTCGGCGATGTCTCCCACCGGGATCCTCTTCCCCTGCAATTCGTAGATAGCGCGGTCGCCGAACACCAGGCGCATCGGCTCCTCGACGGTGCCACCTCCCAGGCGAGGCGTCGTCCTGCCGGCCACCAGGAGCCCCTTGTCAATGTTATGGTGCAGGATGCGACCGAAGGTGTCCAGGTACGCTCGACATAACTCCACCGAGATCGCCTCCATGATGGCGTCGCAGATGGAGTCGGGATGGCCGACGCCTTTCCTCTCCACCAGCTC
>CAYNWI010000523.1:0-1781 GCA_964400825.1 uncultured Anaerolineae bacterium
GTGGCGCGGGAGCTGTACGAATCGGTGGTTGATCTACCGCTCATCTGCCCGCACGGCCACGTGGATCCGCGGCTCTTCGCCGACGAGAACGCCACCTTCGGTACACCGGCCGAGCTGCTGATCATCCCCGACCACTACGTCTTCCGTATGCTCTACTCCCAGGGCATTCCGCTGGAGTCATTGGGAATTCCTCGCGCCGACGGTGCGGCGGCGGAACAGGATCACCGCCAGGTCTGGCAGGTTTTCGCCGACAACTTCTATCTCTTTCGCGGCACGCCCAGTGGCGTCTGGCTGGCCCACGAACTCCACGTCGTGTTCGGCATCGAGGAGAAACTGACTGGCGCGACAGCTCAGGCCATCTACAATCAGATCGAGGCCAAACTGGCGACGCCCGAATTCCGCCCTCGCGCCCTGTTCGAGCGGTTCAACATCGAGGTGCTGTGCACCACCGACGCCGCCACCGACCTGCTGCCTCACCACCAGGCCATCCGCGATTCCGGCTGGGGTGGCGACGTGCGGCCCACCTTCCGCCCCGACGCGGTGGTCAACCTGCTGACCCCGGGCTGGCGCGATAACATCGTCGCCCTGAGCGAGGTCAGCGGCGTCACCGTCCACTCGTACCCAACCTTTGTCCAGGCCCTGGAGCAGCGGCGGGCCTTTTTCAAGAGCATGGGGGCCACGGCCACCGATCACGGCGCAGTATCGGCCTGCACTGCGGAGTTGGGCCCGTCCGAGGCCGAGGCCATCTTTCAGCGCGCCCTGCGGGGAGAGGCCACGCCCGACGACGCCCGCCGCTTCACCGCGCACCTGATCATGGAGAGCGCGCGGATGAGCATCGAGGACGGCCTGGTGATGCAGTTCCACGTGGGATCGGTGCGCAATCATAACCAGCCCCTCTTCGACCTCTTTGGTCCCGACAAAGGGTGCGACATTCCGCAGCGCAGCGAGTTCACCCACCACCTGCGCCCGCTGCTGAACAAATACGGCAACGATCCCCGCCTGACCTTCATCGTTTTCACCCTGGACGAATCCACCTACGCCCGCGAGTTGGCCCCGCTGGCGGGACACTATCCGGCTCTAAAACTGGGTCCGCCCTGGTGGTTTCACGACAGCGTCAACGGCATGATGCGCTATTTCCAGCAGGTGATGGAAACGGCGGGGCTTCACAACACCGTGGGTTTCAACGACGACACCCGCGCCTTCCCTTCGATTCCGGCCCGCCACGACGTGTGGCGGCGTGTCAGCGCCAACTGGCTGGCCAGCCTGGTGGTGCGGGGCATCGTGGACACGGACGACGCCCGCGAGATGATCCAGGACATGGCCTACCGACTAGCCAAAGGAGCTTACAAGTTCAATGACCAATGACCAATATCCAATATCCAACATCCAAAAACTGGAACAACTGACCGGCCTGAGGATCTATCTGAAGTCGGTGGTCGAGGCCGACGGCAGCACCTACTTTCTGGCCCGCAGCGACGAGGGCAAGTGCCTGGGCATCATGGGCCACGCGGCCGATTTTGAAGGAGCACGGCGGGGCAACGTTACCCTGTGCCCGCTGACGGCGGTCAACGCCGCCGTCCTGCGCGACAAGCTCCCCTGGCTGCGGCCTCGACCTCTGGGGCTGCAAACCTCGTCCGGCTGCGGCGACCGGTTGGGGCTGGCCACGCCGGGGCACGTGCGGGCGGTTCGCCAGTTCAGCGGCATCGCGCCCATCTTCGCCCAGCAATCCATGCGCGAGAACGCCCGCACCGGCCGCACGCCCCAGCAGGTGATGGACGACG
>CAYNWI010000524.1:0-1779 GCA_964400825.1 uncultured Anaerolineae bacterium
TCCTTGGTTTAATGAGCTGTATCCGCTGCCACGGATTCACCTCCATTATCCGTCCTAAATGTTAAGGCCGTATTGTGATTTTGTGAAATACCTGTAAAACTGCGGTAGTTTGACATTATTACTGCTCTTTGCTATACTAATAGTGGATGGGGAGGGCAAGTCTCTTTGAGTCCGGAGGGATGGCCGAGTGGACTATGGCGACGGTCTTGAAAACCGTTGTGGGGGCAACCTCACCGGGGGTTCGAATCCCTCTCCCTCCGCCAGAATAGCTGATCACCAATTGCATACAGCCAGTCCGGGGAGATGCCAGAGTGGACGAATGGGACCGCCTGCTAAGCGGTTGAAGGGCCAATAAGCTCTTCCGTGGGTTCGAATCCCACTCTCCCCGCCTGCTTTTGTCAGCACGCGCCCTCGTAGCTCAGCGGATTAGAGCGCCTCCCTGCGGAGGAGGAGGTCACAGGTTCGAATCCTGCCGAGGGTGCCTTTTATTTTAGGTGTCCGTACCTCAATAGGGCAGAGGAGTCGAGAGAGCTTGGGTGACCCGCCCAAGCTCTGTTGCTATGTCCCCTTGACATTTCGAACATCTGTTCGTATAATATGGGTAGTCTGGGCAGGGAGGGCGGCATGGATACTCGCCAGAAGATCGAGGTGTTGGGACGGTCGGCTCAGTATGATTTGTGCGGTGAGGCCTGCGGCACAAAGGCCAGCCGGGTGCGCGGCGATCTGGACCGCTGGATCTACCCGGCTGTGCTGCCCGATGGCAAGAGGATCAATCTCCTCAAGATATTGCTCACCAACGCCTGCGAGAACGACTGCTACTATTGCGCCAACCGCGCCAGCCGCAACTTCCAGCGCCTCAGTTTCACCCCAGAGGAGCTGGCTTATGCTTTCGACCAGATGCGCCGCAAGGGACTGGTGAAGGGCCTCTTCCTCAGCTCCGGCGTGTGCAATGCTGGCCGCACTATGGACCGCATGATCGCCACGGTGGAGCTGGTGCGCCAGCGATATGCCTTCCCCGGCTACGTCCACCTCAAGATCCTGCCCGGCGCTACCTTCGCCCACGTGGAGCGAGCGGTGCAACTCGCCAATCGGGTCTCGGTGAACCTGGAGGCCCCGAACCCGGAACGCCTGGCCCGCATCGCTCCCCCCAAGGATTTCACCGCCCAGCTCCTCCAGCCCCTGCATTGGGCCACGCGCCTCATCAAGGAGGGCCAGGGCCAGCGAGCCTCGGTCAGCCAGACCACCCAGTTCGTCGTCGGCGCGTCGGACGAAACCGATCGCGAGCTCCTCTCGACCACCGCGCAACTCTATCAACAGGTGGAGTTAGCGAGGGTGTACTTCAGCGCCTTCCAACCTATTGTAGATACCCCCCTGGAGGATCATCCCCCCACGCCGCCTCTGCGCGAGCATCGCCTTTATCAGAGCGATTTCCTCTTCCGCCAGTATGGCTTCGCCTTCGAGGAATTCATCTTCGATGATTTGGGCAACCTGCCCAGCGAGGCCGACCCCAAGCTGATGTGGGCCAGAGCCCATCCTGAATGTTTCCCCGTGGAGGTGAACCGGGCCAGCCTCGAAGAGCTTCTCCGCATCCCCGGCATCGGCCCCACCTCGGCTTCCCGCATCCTCAAGCTTCGCAGGCAGGGCAAGTTCTGCGAACTCTCGGACCTTCGCCAGATCGGAGCCGTAGCCAGGCGCGCCGCCCCCTTCATTTTGCTGAACGGCAAGCAGCCGCCCTTTCAGTTGAGCCTGTGGCAGAGTTGATGACGATGATTTCAGAGG
>CAYNWI010000525.1:0-1778 GCA_964400825.1 uncultured Anaerolineae bacterium
ACGTTGAACTGGACGTGGTGACCACCCAGCTTGAAGAAAGTGCGTATCAACTGGACGAACTTGTCCAGGCCGGCTTCGTCCTTGAGCAATTGAGGCGTGAATTTCTGGTTGAGCAGGGTGCCGCCGGTGCGGACGTGATCCATCTTGGCCACCGATTTGATGACTGCCGTCGGGCCACGCCGGTCCGCCCCCTGCACAGGCGAAATGCCTTCA
Source organism: uncultured Anaerolineae bacterium (assembly GCA_964400825.1). GTDB lineage: Bacteria > Chloroflexota > Anaerolineae > VGOG01 > VGOG01 > CAYNWI01. The sequence goes on from CAYNWI010000525.1 coordinate 214, forward strand.
GAGAGAGGCATCCCGGCCCTCCGTCCGTCGGGGGTCGCCCCGATCACGGAGCCAAAGTAGACGTGGACCGTGGTCGGCAGCAGGTTGATGCGGTAGGTTCCGCCCCTGGTGTTCGGACGACCATCTATGGCATTGAAGTAGGCCTCAAACACAGCCACCATCACGTCGTCCGCGTAGTCGTCGTCGTTGCCGTACTTGGGCGCCTTGTTCAGCAGCATCTGGCGCATTCTCTCGTGACCCTCGAAATTCCCTCGTAGGACAGCCAGCAGTTCCGCCATCGTCAAGGTCTTCTCGTCAAAGACGTGATACTTGATGGCCGTCAGTGCATCGGTCATTGTGCCTACCCCTACACCCTGGATGTAGCTCGTGTCGTACCGCGCCCCGCCGTCGTGGTAGTCCTTGCCCTTGGCGATGCAATCGTCAATCAGCAGCGATAGAAACGGCGCGGGGAGGTAGCTGGCGTACAGCCTTTCGACCACGTTGTTGCCCCGTATCTTGATGTCCACGAAGTGGCTCAGTTGCCTCTCGTAAGCCTCGAACAACTCCTCGAAGGTCTCGAACTGCGTCGGATTGCGCGGGAAGCCCTCCTCCACATCCGCGTCTCCTGTCTCCAGCCCGATCCTCTGGCCCGTTCGGGGATCAACGCCGTTGTTCAGTGTGATCTCCAGCACTTTCGGCATATTGAAGTAGCCCGTCAGGATGTAGCTCTCCTTGCCGAAGGCGCCGGTCTCCACACAGCCGCTGGTGCCGCCCTGCCGCGCGTCCTGGACGGATTTGCCCTGCCGCATCAACTCTTGAACGATGAGATCACAGTTGAACAAATCGGGTTTGCCCATCCCCTGGCGGATGACCTTCGCCGCGTGCTTGACGAACCGTTCGGGGCTTTTCTGGCTCACCTGGACGGAGGGGTTGGGCTGGACCTGCCGCATCTCTCCGATCACGTCGAGCATCAGGTACGAAAGCTCGTTGACCCCGTCGGAGCCGTCGGCTCTCAGGCCGCCGAGGTTGATCTGGACAAAGTCGGTGTAAGTGCCGCTCTCCTGAGCCGTGACGCCCACTTTAGGCGGCGCGGGCTGGTTGTTGAATTTGACCCACAGGCATTGCAGCAGCTCTTCGGCCTGCTCGCGGGTGAGCGCCCCCTCTTCCAGCTCCCTCTCATAGAAAGGATACAGGTGCTGATCCAGGTGACCAGGGCAGAAGGCGTCCCAGGGGTTCAGTTCCGTGGTCACGCCGAGGTGGACGAACCAGTAGTACTGCAACGCCTCCCAGAAATCCCGCGGGGCGTGCGCCGGGACGTGCGTGCAGATCTCGGCGATACGCTCCAATTCCTTCTTCCTCTGGGGATCCGTCTCCCGCTGCGCCAGTTCTCGCGCCTTTTCCGCGTGGCGTTCCGCAAAGCGAATCAAGGCGTCGGCGCAGATAGCCATCGCCTTGAGCTCCTCTTGCTTGACGTAAGCCTCCGGGTCGTTCAAGTAGTCGAGGCTCTCCAGGCTCCGCTGAATATCCTGCTTGAAATCGATCATCCCCTTGCGATAGATTTTGTCATCCAGGACGGTGTGACCAGG
>CAYNWI010000526.1:0-1769 GCA_964400825.1 uncultured Anaerolineae bacterium
ACTTTTAGAGAGACCCAATCTGCTTTCATCAGGTCCTCTCTCACATCCTCGCGCCAGATGAGAGAGGCGTTGGTGATCACAGCGATCTTGATTCCCAAAGGCTTCAGCAGCTCGATCTCGCGGCCAAGGTGGACATCCAGGGTAGGCTCCCCGTCGGGCACGAAGGTGAGGTAATCAATGGATTCACCAACTTCCCTGGCTCTTTCCACCTTCTCCTCAACATCCTTCAAAATCTCCTCTGGTTGGTAAAACGCACGGCGATCAACCTGCATCTTTATGGTGCGGCCTAGCTGGCAATACACGCAAGAATAGGTGCAAACCTTGGGGGGAATATTGTTAACACCCAAGCTGCGCCCCAAGCGTCTTGATGGAACAGGCCCAAAAGCAATCATGCTGCCCTCGCTTTTATTCGCTTCGATGCCTCAAGACCGAATGGGCAACAGAGGACGGTCCACGCACCGCCATAAAACACCCAACGAGGCCGTCCTGGCCATGACTGGCCATTGCCATCAGGTCCGCACCTTCTCGTTCGGCAACGTCTATGATTCGCTCGCGGTCTCCGGCTCTTGTCGAACCAGCAGCACGGGGCAAGGGCTATAACATGCCACCCTCTCGGCGACTCTGCCGAAGGTCCAGCGCGCCAAGCCGCCCTTTCCCTGGCTAGACATGACAATCAGGTCAATGCCCTCGGCACTGGTGACATCGAGGATGTCCTCGGCCGGCGACCTATCTCGCAACAGGATTCGGGTCTCAAACCCCTCCCCGTGAAGTGCGCGCTGTATGGTTTCCAGGTAGCTTTGGGCTTCCTGAAGAGCGTAACGACGCGCTTCTCGTACCCAACCCATCGTCTCCCCCAGGTGCGAAGTGGGTGCTGTAGGAGTAGGGATATCCAACACACGTAACAGAATGATCTGGCTTTCGAACTTCCGCGCCAGCGCACGAGCCACCGGCAGCGCCCTCTCTGACAGAGACGAGCCATCCAGTGGGACCAAAATGCGCTTGAACTCCATCATCTGACTTCCTCCTTATGTAATATATCCTTATTGATCGGATTCTGTCAAATCAGACAGTGACGCCGTGCTCGTCTCTGACTGGCTTACTATGAGGTGGCGCAGCTCCTCGCGGTGCTGAACCTCACAAGGAGGACACTCCTTTAGATGCTCGATGACCTCAGGGAGGAGATCGGTGCTGCCCTTGGCCAGAAGCTCGGCATAATACTCCATCACGGCGAAACACTCGTCACAGGTCAGATCCGATGGATCCTCCAACAAGAACTGCCACACCGGCCTCACCATACTCAAAACTCCAATCTGTTATTCCGAAGCTCCTCCTACAACGGCCGGCGACAGGCTGCCCATCAGCAATCCCTTGAAACGGTCAAGGGTGATCGGGTGAAACTCTACCTCCAGGCCCGTCCAGTCGAACAGTTCCAGAATCTCCTCGGCGTGCTGCGCCATATACTCCTCGGCGAGGCCAAGGCCGTCCAGAACGATGATCTTGTCGTAGAATCCGGGAAAGTTTGCATTAGCGTCCGCCTCATCCCAGCCGAAATACTTCTGATAAACCGCCTTCCAGCTCTTGAGCCAGCCCGGTGTGAACCAAAGGGTCTTGCTCTCCCTGCCTCCGCTGATGCGCTGCCGATCGTCAAAGCCAGCCAGCATGTCGTAGCCGTAGTCCCCCTGCACCCTGGTGATCCCCTGGCCCGCTGCCTGTAGGATCGAGTCCACCCGTTTGAACGGCTCATCAACGCTGATGTGGCACTTCTTCCC
>CAYNWI010000527.1:0-1764 GCA_964400825.1 uncultured Anaerolineae bacterium
ACGTGTCGATCTCCTGAAAGCTGCCCTCGTCCAGGAGCAAGCTGAGCCTTTCCCGGGCGGTGAGCTTGCCCTTGGCGTGTTGGCGATCAATGCGCTTTTGGCCGCCGCCCAGCCTGGCTTCCCCTCTGAGTTCTCTCAGCTTCTCGATCTTAGGATCATCGGTCATGAAACCTCCCCATACTATCTCAAGCGATTGGTGTCGTCGGCACAACCGAAACGTGGCTGTTCTGTATCTTTTGCTCCAGGCTGACCTTCATGTCGTTGATAACGCGCTGCACCTCGGCCATTTTTCGGTTGCCGTCAAATTCCAAGAAGAGCTCGACGTACACGTCGCCTCCCGATTTCCTGGATCGTACGCCGTGAAACCGCTCGTACTCGTCAAAGTAGGCAGCTAATTCCTGGAGAATGATGAACTGAAGAGCTTCCTCCAGCGTCCGATCCATCAGGTCATATACCGAGGCAGAGGCGACACCGTACGCGGAAGAGAGCAAGAAACCGGCCACAATGAGCGACCCCACCGGGTCTATGTAAAAAGACCAGGGGTAGCGGCGCAAAAGCGCGCTGAGCCCCAGGATCGAAATGACGGAGATGTTGTTGATGGCCTTCGTTCGAAACAGCCGCCACTGGGACTCCATGATGGGCGAGGGATCTTTACGGGCGAGGCGATGGTTCTTTAGCCATAACCATACGTTGAGGACAAAGGCTATGGAAGTGGTCAAGAGCCCCAGCCACACCTGGCCGACAGGGGCCGGATGTCGGAGGCGATCAATAACTCCGTACAAAATAACGGTAAACGCAATGATCATGGCCCCCGCGACAGTCAGGGACGACAGGTTCTCCAGTTTTCCATAGCCATACTGATAGACGCCCGTCTTCCCTTGGGCGACCCTTCGCAAACTGAGCCAGGCCAAGAAGTTGGCGAACGTCTCGCAGGCGGTCTTGAAGAAGTCTGCCAGGATGGTGGTTGAATGGCCGATGACCACGGAGACGACAGCGGGGAAAAGGCCGATAAGCCCCAGCAGCCAGCCGGTACGAACGGAACGTTCTTTTTCCTGGGCAATGCCTGTTTTGCTTGACTGCGATTCAGCCACCATCGTTCTCCTCCCCTGCTCCGCATTGCTGTGAGTATTGCCCTTGCCAACCCGTCGTCAATCCGTTTTTCGGGCAAGAATCTGGATGTCGCCGACCCGGTCGGGATGCCTGGCCTGGACGTTGCTGTAAAAGTCACGAATGATCTCCATGTCGGCCTGAATGTCCCCGGACGGCGTGATGGCTGGGCCGATTCCCGCAGCTCTGCGCTTGTAATCAATGAAGCCAAACACAATGGGCACCTGGGCCCCTTGAGCGATGTAGTAAAAACCCGTCTTCCAGCGCGTCGCTTTCTCGCGTGTCCCCTCAGGAGCAATCGCCACCACCAACTTCTCGCGGCTGCGAAAGGCTTGAATGACCTGTTCCACCGCGCGATGCCGAGCTCCCCGGTCGATGGGTATGCCTCCAATCCACTTGAAAAATGCGCCCCCAGGTCCGCGAAATGCTTCCTTCTTGCCCAGCCACGAGAGCTTGGTCTTGAAGAAGCCATGGGATACGATGGACCAGAAAGTCATCCCAAGGATGAGGTCCCAATTCGACGTGTGGGTTAAAATGACGACATATTTTGGAATGTCCGGCAACTTCCCTTCGGCGCGCCATCCGGAGATTCTGAACAGGAATTTGGCGAGCCAGTACAGCAGTTCACTGACCAGGGGTGCTTTTGACAAAGGCTCA
>CAYNWI010000528.1:0-1761 GCA_964400825.1 uncultured Anaerolineae bacterium
GAAGGAGGAGTCAAATGACAGTCAAAGTCGGTATCAACGGTTTCGGGCGCATCGGGCGGCAGTCCTTTAAGGCTATGCTGGACTATTACCCCGATGAGATGGAGGTGGTGGCGGTCAACGACATCGGCGATCTGCCCACCATGGCCCACCTCCTCAAGTACGACTCTAACTACGGCCGCTTCCCCGGCACTGTCGAGGTCAAAGATGGCGCTCTGGTGGTCAATGGCAGGGAGACCAAATTCCTCTGCGAGCGCGATCCAGCCCAACTTCCCTGGGGCGAGCTGGGGGCGGATTACGTCCTCGAATCAACCGGTATCTTCAGGGAGAGGGAGAAGGCGGCCAAGCACCTGGAGGCAGGGGCCAAGAAGGTGGTCATCTCCGCTCCGGCCAAGGGCCCCGACATTACCATCGTCCTGGGGGTGAACGAGGATGAGTACGACCCGGACAAGCACCACATCATCTCTAATGCCTCATGCACCACCAACTGCATCGCCCCGGTGATGAAGGTTCTCTCCGACGAGTTCGGCGTGGAGAAGGCCCTGATGACCACCACCCACTCCTATACCACCGATCAACGCATCCTGGACTTGCCCCACAAGGACCTGCGGCGGGCGCGGGCGGCGGCGTTGAACATCATTCCCACCACCACGGGGGCGGCCATAGCTACGACCCTGACTATCCCTGAGCTCAAGGGGAGGTTCCACGGCATCGCCATGCGGGTGCCTACTCCCACCGTCTCTATCGTTGACGTGGTAGCCCTGTTGGGAAAGGACACGACGCCGGAGGAGATCAACGATGCTTTCAGAAAGGCCACCGAGGGAAAGAAGATGAAGGGCATCCTGGCCGTCTGCGAGGAGCCCCTGGTATCTGTTGACTTTAAGGGCGATCCCCACTCTTCCACTGTAGACGCTCTCTCCACCATGGTCATAGCAGGGAACCTGGTCAAGGTCGTGTCCTGGTACGACAACGAGTGGGCCTACGCCTGCCGGGTGGCCGACCTGTTCCACTACATCGCTGGCAAATAGCGGGGGCAGGCGATGCGTATCCACGTGGAACTTCTGGGGCTTTCCAGGATCGCAGCAGGGGTAAAAGAGATTGCGCTAGATCTGGAAGAGGGCACGACTTTTCGTGGCATTGTGCGCACGTTGGGCGCCAGGTACCCGAAAATGATCGGCAACGTGATCCAGCCCGATGGCGAGACGTTGCAGACCCCCAACATCTTCAATTTGAATGCCAGGCGAATGATCCAGGCGAATCAGATGGATGACAGCCCCAGCGATGGTGATCGAATCATATTGATGTCTATATCAGCAGGAGGTTAACTATGCATGGTTACAGTGGGAAGATTTTGCACATTGATCTGACCACTCGCAAGACTTGGACCGAGTCCAAGCCTGAGGAGTGGTACAAGATCTACATTGGCGGTGTGTCCATGGCCAGCCGGCTTTGCTGGGAGAACATCGAAGTGGGCTGTGACCCGCTTTCGCCGGGCAACCCGATCTGCATCGCCAACGGCATGTTCGCCGGAACGCCAGTGCCGGTGGGAGGCAAATATGGCCTGGCCTCCAAGTCTCCGCTGACTGGCTTCATCGGCGACAGCCTGTCGAGTAGTTGGCTCACGGTTGCGCTCAAACGCGCCCGGTGGGATGGCGTCGTCATCCACGGGGCCAGCGAGGATTGGGTCAACGTCTTTATTGACGACGACCGGGTCGAGTTCCGCGATGCCTCCCATCTGCTGGGCCTGGGGACCTACGAGACCGA
>CAYNWI010000529.1:0-1761 GCA_964400825.1 uncultured Anaerolineae bacterium
ACGATCCTGACACGTCCACGACTTTCTTCTTTGTCACCCCACCGCTGAGCCTGACCCTGACGACAAATCGGGATGTGCTAGAGGTACAGGATACGCTGACAATGACCGTTGAGGTATCTGACCGGGGCACGGTCATCACAGAAGCCAGCGTCTGGGGTGAGATCGGCACGCCCGATGGTGTCGTCATCGCCCCTTTGATGATCGAGAGCGGGAACCTCTATACGCTCGCTTTCCGTCCGGCTGACTTGGCCCCCAACCTAGACGGGGAAGTTTTGCCAGGCATCTGGCAGATCGCAGTGAAAGCGAACTACAGCGGTGGCACCGGCACAGTTAGGGCCTGTTAAAAAATAACTTCCCGATTTGGTGGTTGCGTTCAGGTATCTGGAGCGACATTGGGGCGCGGTCGAAAGGTGTAGTTCCAGTCTGGACAGACCGTATGACGCTCCAGGTTGAGCCTCTCCATTTCGGCATCTGAAACCTGCTGTCCTGTCTCATACACCCCTTCCAGCAGGAAGGCTTTGACCGTCAAGCCAGTAGTGGTCGTAGTGCCGCGAATGTAGGCCAGCATAATATCAAAGGTGTGTAAGGGCTTTCCCGCCCAATTGATGCTGATATGACTGAACAGGCGATGATCAATGGGGTTCCACTTGGAGCAGTTTGTCGGATAATGGCAGACGGTCACCGCTAGCCCGAACAGGTCGCTCAGTTGTTCTTGGAGTTGCTGTTTCCAGACCCGGGGGCGATAGCCGTTGCTTCCCCCAGCGTCCGCCAGGATCAACAATTGGTCTGCCTCTGGGAAAACAATCTTCCCTTCGTTCTCCCACCAAGTGGCAATGGCGTCTACGGCGAACTGGGGCGTATCGGCTGAAGTGCCAACGTAGACACAGCCGCGATTGTGGATCAGATTATAGATACCATAGGGTACGGCACGTCCCACGGCATCCTGGGGGAAATCATGGACGTTAACATGCTCTGGTTCCTGACACCAAGCTCGCCCGGCGTTCTTGAAGTCCCCAATTAACTCCTTCTTCTTCGTATCTACGCTGATGATAGGCAGCCCACTGGCCCGGAAGGCCTGCTTCTGGGTCTCAATGTACTCAAACTGCTTGTTCCGATCAGGGTGGTCTTTGCCCGCTTTCGTCTTGACATTGGCTTTCAGCGAATAGCCCTGCTCCTTCAACAAACGACCCACTGTCGGGGGACTGGCTGGATGTTTAGCCTCGCCCAAGCGGCGACTCAACTGGCGCAAACTACTGCGCACCCACTTCTGGTCACTCGACGGGTCGCCTGCCGTTTCAGGAGCTACCATCTCCTCCAGAACGGCTTCTATCGCCGGGTCTTTTTTTCAACCGGTAGACGACCGCCGCCAGGCAGACGCACCCGATCCGTAGGACGGCCAGCCAGCGCGGCATCGGGCTCCCGTCGACCACGCCGGATGGCCTTTTCGTCCATGCCGGTGATTTGGGACAGCAGGCGGTCCCCGCCGTGACCTATCCGCTTGGACTCTAATCCTACGTACCAGCGGCGTTGCTGTTCGTCCAGGCGGCTCAGAAACAGGTTCATCTGCTGATGCAGTGTCTTATCAGGATGATCGGCCTCCTGTCGGCAACGGGGACACTGACAGATATGTACCTTTGATAGGGGCATTCGTACTACCTCCGGCAGATGAGAGCAGTTTGAAGTTCACCACATTATACACCTTGTTACTTCGAATGGCTAATGGGCTGCCTCAAAAACGGGAGGTTATTTCTTTACAACCCC
>CAYNWI010000530.1:0-1758 GCA_964400825.1 uncultured Anaerolineae bacterium
CCATACAAGGTACGCCACGGCTCATCGAGCAGACTGCTATGATAGGCGATGGGCGTGGCAAACATCCATGCCTGCACAGTGAAGGGATGCCCACCACCTCGCCGCGCTGCACTCTTCGACTCAGCTCGGGCCTGCACTGAGCGTAGCCGAAGTGGCAGGCCTCGAAGGAAACGTCCTTCAACACCCAGATGGTGTCGTTGGCGACGGCGGACTACTGACCACTTCCCTTGCAGCACGCAAGCCTTCTCCCATGTGCCTTGATCCCCTGATATAAACCCAGACGCTCTCTCGCATCACCGTTTGATAAAATCGTCTTCGCTGGCCGAGGGATTGCCACTCCTCTTCTGTGTAAATCAGCACGTCGGCGGGCACAGGAAGTTCTGCCACATCCCATTCTGCCGCTCGCTTCTCAAAGGCTTGATCGGACCTTTCTACAACGATGACCAGGTCCAAATCGCTTCCCACACCCCAGTCGCCGCGCGCGTAGGAGCCGAAGTAGCCAATTCGTACCACATCCCGCTGCTGTTGTGCGACCTTCTCCGCCCAGCGGCGTACCGCTTGGTCTACCATTTGGGAATCAGGCCATTTGAGAACGGGTGAACTCAAGGATCTCACGGGCATATCGGATCGCCTCCTCACTTTGTAGCGGGCCATAGTGCTCAAAGGGCGCTCCTTCGGGATGGCTGTTCGGATAGCGCGGCGGTATGTAAAAGCTGTCCAGGACACGTCCCTTCTCAACCAGCTCCCCTGGCACGAGCGTGGTTTCAGGCAACTCTTGCAGGAGCCTGGCAACCACATGCCCCCATGCTTCTTGTCCCAAGTGAAGATGCAGAGCTTTTACGGCTTTCTCTGCCGCTTGCTGTGCCGCAAAGCACGCCCACTCGTGACGCCCGGCCCGTCGGGAGTCTTCCGCTTGTTCCAAGTCCCTCATCGCTTGATTGAACCAGTCACGAGCGCGATTCGGCATGAGGCTTCACCTCCTTCCCACGTAGGCTGTGCCAAAAGAAGCCTGCCCTGAGCCTTGTCCTGAGCCCCGTCGAAGGGTATTGTTTGGAAAGGTTTTCGACTCGAATGGCGATATCAGGCATGGCGACGGACCCTTCACTTCGACAAGGTTTCGACAAGCTCAACCCGACGGCTCAGTACAAGCGGCAGCCTCAGGCTGGTGCTTGTGCCCACTCCGGGTCGGGGATGTCCAGAACCGTCATCGTGCTCTCCGGCTCGAAAGGAACCTCGGCTGCCAGCATGTCCTGAGCGCCGATGCGCAGGGACTCGAGCAATTCTTCCCTGGTCTTTTCCTGGGCATTTACACCGGGCAAATCCAGTAGCCAGCCAATCCACCAGCCGTCGCTTTGCTTGATCACAGCTCGGTATCTCATGCTTCACCTCACAAAGGGCATATCCAGATCCTTGCAAATCTTGCGGGCCAACTCGTCGACGATTTCATTGTGACGTGGCACTTGTGTTTTGAGATTCCCTCTCTGATAGATGCTATGTCGCTTGCCTTCTCGCAACAGAAAGGCGCCATGGGCTCTCAAGTGCTTGATGAGACGAGTCCTTTTCACAGCAATATCTCCGGCTCCAGATTTGTTGTGGGCGCAGCCGAACGGTGAGTAGCCAACGCAAAGGCCAGGCACACGTACATGCCGCTGGAGCTTGCCCTGAGCCAGGCCGAAGGGTATTGCTTGGAAAGGTTTTCGACTCGAATAGCGATGTCAGTCATGCTTGCCCCGCTAGTGGACATGGTACTCGCTCAAT
>CAYNWI010000531.1:0-1757 GCA_964400825.1 uncultured Anaerolineae bacterium
AAAAAACGGGCACAAGGCCCTACGCTACGGGGTTCTCCGACAGGCTGCTAGAGAGAGATGAAGTAAGGCAATGTGTCGGCTGTGACGAGAACTCAGATGACATCCGGAACACGCTGGCCGTGCGCACATTGAGCGCTGTTTCCGGCGACAAGTCGAGCCGCATATGCAATACAGCCACCGCAAGCACTACGCCTCTCTACCCCGCTCCGCTCTGCTATCGAAGCTACGGATAGAGCCGCGCACCGAGCGGGCCAGCCGCTACGTCCTGGCCCACGCCGTCACCGCGCGTGAAGCGGCAGAGATGCTGGACTGCACCCCGGGTGAGGTCGAAGCCCAATCGCCTGCTTCTGGACATCACTCTGGGTGAAAGTCTGCCAGGAGAGGAATACTCAAAGGCGGAACGCCATCCGTATCAGTGGGGATGGTAGATGAGGCCATTGGCCTTGACCAAACCACTGACAAAATTCTCATCTTCCAGCCCATCGGTCTCCAAACCCATTTGACACAATAGAACATTTGTACTATACTTGATTGCAGCGGATTCGATGTCGAGGACGGATCGGGGCAGCTCGCAAAGTAGTAAGGCGCACCGCACCGTGGCAAGACTGGTATAGTCATTCGCCGGTGCCGATGATAGAGAAGGTTGGGAGTCATGGAAACGTTACCGCGTCAAACGCTATTGGTGGAAGTCGAGCGGCTCGTGGTTGAGGCCAGGTCGGGGCTACACGGCGGGGCGTCGTTTCTCGAGGGCTTGCGGTATGGCCTGACGTTGGCGGGTTTGATGGAGGACCCCGAAGTGAAGCAAAGCTGGGCTCGCGGCGAAGGGCTGGCTGATCAAACCCTTCAGAGAACTTCCATCCCCTAGCTATCGCCCACATCGGACGTACACAACCCTGTGGTTAGGCCACAGGACTAACCACAGAAAAACGCCACCTGCGTGGTTTACGCAGGTGGCGTTCTACTTTCTGCCAAGCAACAGGAATCAAAGGGCTAACAACATAGCTTGCCCCAGCCTACACCGGGTGTAGGGTAGGGTATGTAGGGTTGTGCAGGGTTTGCAGGCTATGTAGGCTTTTTGAAAGGGTCGTTTGTCAAATGTCTTTTGCAGCCCAGCAAAGCTTCAATCAGGCGGCGACTCATACGAGCCTCACTCCTTTAGTCTGCACTTCCCAGGCCAGGGGATGCTCGTCACGGAACTGCTCTGCTCGGAAGCCGATTACTTCCATGCGCACGTCAATCTGTGTAGCTAGCCTATTCAGATGACACCAGTCTTCCAGACGATCTCCAGAAAGGTCAGGGGAAACGATGGCCACATCGATGTCGCTATCCCGGTGGGATGTGCCCATAGCTTGAGAGCCATAGATATAGGCTGCTGTGGCATTCAGCCCCTCAGCGCGCAGCACCTCTAGCAACCTTTGCACTTTCTCAATCACTTCTACTCTGGTTTCAGTTCGGATTTCAGCCATTGGCCAACCTCCTGGATCATCTTGAGTTCGGCTTCAGTGACTATGATGATGTGAGCGAAAGCCCTGGCAATGACAGAGGATGCTCAGCTGGTGGATTCCTTCTCCTTTCGCTGCCGTCCCCGGATCAGGAGCTCACCGTACTCGATCCACTTGTCTTTCTCCTCCTCGGTAAGCACCTGCCAGACCGTCTCCGCCTCTTCCAGGCGATAGGTGGGCGAGACGCGCTGGGGCTGCCCGTAGCCGGCCAGGGCCATGAGATTGACCTCAGGGACCTTGAAAAAGAGGGCCAAC
>CAYNWI010000532.1:0-1755 GCA_964400825.1 uncultured Anaerolineae bacterium
TGTGAAGGAGAGAAGGAAATGAAGATCCGTGTCATTGCGCCTGTGACAACTAAGGAATTCCTACCAGAGGAGGAAGAGGCTTTTCGAGTTGCTGCCCGGCCTGAGACCGAGATTTCCATGGTGGGCCTGGACCGGGGCCCGGCCATGATCGAAAGTGAGTATGAACTCGCACTTGCTGTGCCAGATTTGCTGGTCAAAGTCAAACAAGCGGAGACTAAGGGAATGGACGCTGTGATTATCTACTGCGCGGCGGATCCGGGTTTATACGCTGCACGCGAGTTGGTCTCTATTCCGGTGGTCGGGTTGGCTGAGACATCCTTTCACTTGGCGTCAATACTAGCTCATCGCTTCTCTGTCGTAACCATTCTGGAGCGGCTTGTTCCCGTCTTCGACCGCCTCTTCAAAAAGTACGAAGTGACGGAGAAGGTGGCCTCCGTGCGCGTGGTGAACATCCCAGCTATGGAGTTGAGAAAAGATATAGCTCGATTGATCAATGCCACAACCGAGGCCTCGCTACAAGCTGTCAGAGAAGACAGTGCCCACGCCATTGTCTTAGGCTGCGGCGGGATGATCGAAGTCGTAGAGCCTGTGGAACAGGCGCTTGCCAACCGAGGCTTCGCGGTGCCGGTCATCAACTCTTTGCTGGCCGCGCTAAAGCTGGCTGAGAGCCTGGTTGAGATGGGGTTGGCCCCCAGCAAGCGAACGTATCCGGCACCGCCACCCAGGGGAATCATCTTTCCATAAGAGCGTAATAGGCCAATAGATTATTAATCACGGACAACAACGGCTGGGCGGGTATGCCGAACGGCACCTGTAAGTGGGAGAATGTTGGCCATGGCCGGACGGTTGTGAAAGAGGACATCCGCGTTTATATGGTGGGAGAGTAACCCTGGCAGGTAGTGTCGTGCCCATGAACTATGACGTGGGCAACATGGTTTGGCATGTCAGTTGCTCACTCGCAGAGGCTGTAAAGAATGGATTGACTATGACCAATGATAGGGGGATCAATACTCGAACAGAGATCCTGGGGCAGGCTGCGGCTTGGAAAGCTACTTTAGATCATATCCTCAGCCAGGAGACGCGCCTGAAGGAACTCTACCCGCGTGGAGCTTTTGCCCAGATCGTCTTCATCGGCTGTGGTTCTACATATTACCTTTCTTTAACAGCAGCTGCAACCTTTCAGGCTCTTACGGGGACTTGGGCGCGCGCATTGCCCTCGTCGGAGCTCTTGCTCTTCCCTGATTCTTGCTTGGCAAAGAATGGCCCGATTCTGCTTGTGGCTATCTCCCGTTCAGGAGAGACAACGGAAACGTTGCGAGCTGTAGAGGCTTTCAGGAAACGATGTGGGAATGAAGTGTCAGTCATTAGCTGCTATGAAGATAGTTCCTTGGTGACCCAGTGCCCCAATAGCTTGGTGGCCAAGGAAGCCAAGGAGGTCAGCATAGCTCAGACGCGCTCTTTCAGCAGTATGCTGGTTGCCGCCCAAGCCCTGGCGGGCATAGCTGCTGGTCGAGATGACTACCTGGCGCAGTTGCAGAGCCTGCCGCCGCTAGGCGAAAAGCTGATCGCCGAGGGGCAGGGCCTGGCCAGGGAGCTAGGGGAGGACGCCGGGCTGCAACGCTTCTTCTTCCTGGGATCGGGACCCCGCTACGGCCTGGCTTGCGAGGCGATGCTGAAAATGAAAGAGATGTCCCTGTCCTACTCCGAGGCTTTCCACTTCATGGAATTTCGTCACGGGCCTAAATCCATGGTGGA
>CAYNWI010000533.1:0-1751 GCA_964400825.1 uncultured Anaerolineae bacterium
AGCTATTAGTGGTTGTGTGTGTGATCGCTTTTGTTATCATGGGAGCACTGACACTACCGAAATATGGCCTCACTTGGGATGAAGGTCTAGGCAATCTATTCTTCGGCGAGCGGTACTTCCACTTCTTTACCTCATTTGACCCAGCGTATTTGGACTTCGATAACGAGGACTTGGCGATTCATCAGCGTCCGCTTAATCTTTACGAGTCGCCATTCCAGGGAAGACCACAGGAGTTTCCTCCGCTAGCCGATACGCTATCTGCAATGACCATGGAAATCTTCGCCTATCGCTTGGGATGGCTTGATCCTATTGATGCCTTTCATCTGACAAAGATATTGCTGTGTGGATTGTTGCTCTTGGTCCTCTTTCACTTTGCAGCTCCTCGCCTTGGGACATCTGCTGCGTTCTTGGCCATTCTAGTGCTGGGCACTTATCCGCGATTTTGGGGCGACATGCATTTCAATCCTAAAGACATCCCAGAGACCGTCTTCTTCGCTTTTACTATCATGGCGTTTTATATCTGGTATGAGAAGCCTTCTTGGCAGCGTGCCGTCGCGGTGGGTAGCCTCTTCGGGGCTTCCCTTTCGATAAAAGCAAACGCAATCTTCCTCCCTTTCGTTGCGATCATGGGAGTCTGGCCGTGGCGATTGACTTCGCGGCCGTGGAGCCAGGTGGTAGAGCACCTCAAGAAATCCTCCGGGCACTATGCTTTGATGCTCGGTACTGGCGCGGCGATTCACCTGGGAACTTGGCCGTACTTGTATACTGAGCCCTTTCGAGGATTGAAGGCCTACTACCTCTTCGTTATTTCACAGGGTGAGCGGGGGCAAGCAGCGTGGAATTGGGATCCACTCGTCCAGGTGGTAACAACTATGCCAGAAGTGGTGCTGGTGCTGCTGGTAATTGGCCTCGGCTTTGGGATATGGCGCAACCGTGCCGCTGGGTCGCCGATTTTGAGGTTGCTGATCGTATGGTTTGCCCTGCCGATTTTCCGCACCTCGCTTCCTGGCATGGCCAATTACGATGGTATTCGCCTTTTTGAGGAATTCGTTCCCGCAGCCAGTCTCCTTGCCGGTTACGGAGGAGCTTCGTTGGTTGATCTGGTGGCCAAGGGCCGGCTCTGTAGAAAGAGGCTGTTTGAAGTAGAACTTTTACTCCTTATGGTTTGCAACATTGGCAGTATCATACTGCGCTATCATCCTTACGAGCATTGCTATTATAATTCCTTGGTCGGCGGGCTCTCAGGCGCTCAATCTAAGTATAGACTTCCCGACGCCACGGAGTATTGGGCTAGCTCCTACCGCCAGGGAATGAGGTGGCTGAATGTTCATGCTTCCCTGGACTCTGCTCTCCATGTTCCAATCGCGAGCTGGGTGGTGCGGTTGACCGCACCTATTTGGCTACGCAAAGATATCGAGGTCATTCCAGAGACATCTGTAGAAAACATGCTTGTAGCTGGCCGTACTGTTTATGTTATGTTCATAACCCGGACTAACTGGTACAACCAGCTTGCAACGTATTGCTCCCAACGACTACGACCAGTTCATCAAATCATTGTGGATGGAGCTCCAATCTTGAAGATATATCGCTTGAATCCTGCTGAGGGAGGAAGGTACTACGTTTGGCAGGAGGGAGAAACATTCCTTTCACAAACTGGTTCTGAGGCAAAGGATTTCAAAGCCCCTGCATCAAATACCCAGTGCCTTGGCATGGGTTGGGGGGGTAGCAAAGGCGATTTCGTTGAGTATGAG
>CAYNWI010000534.1:0-1750 GCA_964400825.1 uncultured Anaerolineae bacterium
CGGGCCAGAATGCCGCCGTGGACAGCCGGGTGAAGCGTCTTGACCCGCCCGTCCAGGATCTCAGGAAAACCCGTGACGTCCTCTATCGGGCGTACAGTCAGTCCCGCTTCTCGCAGAGCGCGGGCCGTGCCACCGGTGGCGATCAGCTCCACGCCCAGCTCGGCCAGCCCCTGGGCGAATTCCACCAGTCCCTCTTTGTTGGAAACACTGAGTAGTGCTCGCTTGATCTTCATACTCCTCCTTCAGTCCGGTCTGAAACGCCTGGCAAGTTCGTCTTCTACGTCCGCCAACTCGATGTCGCGGTAGGCCAGGAGTACCAGGGTATGATAGAGGAGATCGGCTATCTCGTAGACCAGCCGCTCGTCACCTTCCCCCTTGGCCGCCACAATGGTTTCCACCACCTCCTCGCCGATCTTCTTGAGGATCTCGTTCTCCCCTGCGGCGAAAAGGTGGCAGGTGTAGGAGCCCTCCTTGGGATTGACTTTGCGATCCTGAATGACGTCGAACAAGTCTTCTAGGATTGTGCTCATCACTTGTTTCCCCACAAGCGGCGATAGAAGCAGCTCTGCTGGCCGGTGTGACAGGCGGGGCCGCGCGGTTCGACGAGGAGCAGCAAGGTGTCGCCGTCGCAATCGTAGCGTATTTCCACGATGCGCTGGGTGTTGCCGGAGGTAGCGCCCTTGTGCCACAACTCTGACCGACTGCGGCTCCAGAAATGGGCCTCGCCTGTGGAGATGCATTGCTTCAGGGCCGTTTGGTTCATGTAGGCCAGCATCAGCACCTGACCCGTCCGCGCGTCCTGGACAATGGCTGGCACCAAGCCCCGGTCATCCCATTTGATGTTCGCTTTCAATTCCACTAGTCGCTCCCTGGGCGATCTCATTCTTTCCGAGCAACAAAAAGAAGATGTAGCCCCATCCCCAGCAACTCTCGCTTTGTGCATACCGCCAGTTCCAGCTCCTTAAGCTTCGCCCACTCCTCAGCATACTGACTGGTGTCTATCGTATCCGCAAAAGTCGGAGTTGACGCTACCTCCAAAACCCTGCCCCCCCGCCTCTCGAGTAGCTCGATCATTTCCTCCACCGTATAGAGATGCGTTCTTGGCCCCATACCGCAGTAACATTCACTCGTCTCGTAGATCTCAATCGCTTCACCCAATCGCCCCTGTGCCAGCTTCAGCCTCATAAAGCCCAGTTTAGAGTCACACCCGATGACCAGAATCGCTCCTTTCTGTGCTACTCTGATCAACTCCTCAACCGCTTTGAACCGCCCCTCAAGCACATACGAGATGGCATCTCCTACGCAAACCACAAAAGTAAACGCACCATCCTGGAAACGACTCAAATCTGTGATGTCCCCCTCAACGAGATCAATCTTCTCTGCGACACCAGACGCCCAGACATTCCTCTCCGCTAACTGCAGGATCCGAGGCGTGATATCCACGAGGGTTACCTTCCTACACCGTTCCGCCATCATAATAGCATTGATACCCGTGCCGCCTCCAGCATCAAGGACAACATCCGAAGCTTTGAGATACTTCTTAATGAATTCCCTGGGAATCTCTACCCGTAGGGAAGCTTTCTTCTCTGACTCATCCTCAATCTCGGCGTTTCTCTCGTAGGCCTCGATTATGGCTCTCGGATCATAAAGCATCGTAATCACCTCGAGATATTTCTTCTCCCGCTCTCTCTGATGGCTAGCGTCTAACTGGCACACCTCGCGCCGTGAGATATGCCTTAACTTGGGCTAT
>CAYNWI010000535.1:0-1746 GCA_964400825.1 uncultured Anaerolineae bacterium
TAACTCGACTTTTGCAGCGGCCCGTGAGGGCCAAGAACGTTAACAACAGCAGATAATCAAGGCTTGGTTTTGGGAGCAAGGCGCACTGCTCCCATCCCGGCCACTTTGAGTGGCCAGGCCAGAAGGAACCGCCTGGGTTTTGGCAAGAGCCGTATCAGTAGCAGACCGCTGCCAAGAGCGGGGCCATCAGTTCACGCAGGGATTGTCCTTGAGTCAATCCTGCGCCGATGAAGCAAGCCAAAGCCCACAAGCTCTGTGCTTGGGTGGTCCGACGCCAGAACGGTGTGCTGCCTTCGAGTTCCATCTCGAGTTGACGTTGAAGCTTGTGCAAGAGTGCTTCGTCGTGTGGGGTGGCGCGCAGTAAGCTATAGACGACGGCGACGAGGCCAATATGCCGGGATATGGCCCGGAAGTCCCGCACCTGATACTTGTCCAACCCCTCCTCCTTGCCCTCTTCGTGATAGACTTCAACGGGCCAGCGGTGGCGGCGGATACGCGTGATACCGACAGATTGCCAATACAAGCGGTCCGAGTTGTAGAAACTGGGCGAGTCGGATAGGTCTGGCTGATTGAAGTTGATGACCAGGCGTTGCTTGCCGAAGTTGTGTATCCGATGCGTGCGGCAATAGCTGTAGTAGGTTTCCTTCTCACCCTTGTAGGTAATCCCAATCTTGTGGAAAACCGGTTTGCCTCCTGCAGCGGCCGCCTCGAGGTGCTCCTGCTTCAGTTGTTCGGCGAACTCCTCCAGCGTGAGACGGCCTCTTTTCAGGATGACTTCGTCATCATTGGCCAAAGTGCCCACGTAGGGCAGTTCCAGTTCTTGGTCCAGAAAACGGCAGAAGGCGGGTTGGGTGTACCAGTTGTCGAACGTGACAGGCAGCTTCAACTCGGGGTTCTCGTCTACCCATCTACACAAGAGCTGCCCTGCAATCAGCAACTTGCTCTGGTAGAGAGCGGCTACTTCCGGTCGGCCTTGCTTTCGACTCCACACACCCAGCAGATATTGACGCCATTTCTTGGGATCGGTTTCCTTGAGGGCAAGTTTGCTTTCCCGCAGGCGGATGCCTACGGCCTGCAACCCCTGCTCGATCTTGTCCAGGTCCGCCGGTTTCCACAACTGGAAATGGACCGGGTAGTCCGTTTGGTCGTCACTGTAGTGCAAGTTGACCAGGTTGTGTGCCCAGGTATATCGTTTCTCGGTAGGATCGTAAAGAAAGGCGATTTCGTCGAAGTGCCGCCCATAATGTGTCAGCAGCGTGTCGTCTACACTGAGCACACCTTTGGGTTTCACCCGGGTCCCTTCCAGGCTGTTCAACAACGCCAACCGTTGCTGATTCAGCGCGGCTTCCGAGAACGGACTGGCCGTCAACAGGCGGTTGAGACTGCTTTGGTTGCGGCTTTCAATGACAAACAGGCGGTTGATGCCATCCACCGTCTTGTTCTCGGATATGATCAGCCCGCTCAGATACCGTTGAAACTGCACCAGCGCTTCAGCCGAAAACACCGTCTCAAACCAGGGTGCATAGTGTTGGACAATCTGAGGAAATTCAACCAGTGGTAACATAGCTCTACCTCCCGTGCAAGTTCTAGGCTCATGTTACCTCATGTTGGCAATGTTGGCAAATCCTTTGCCTTGAGTATCTGGTTGTTAAAGTGCTGCAAAATCGAGTTATGTCACTGCAAAAGTTGAGTCAATAACAACCGAAAAGGGGCTTGTTTCGGATTTGACATTTTACCGCATCGCTT
>CAYNWI010000536.1:0-1746 GCA_964400825.1 uncultured Anaerolineae bacterium
TCTTTTGACTGAACGATCACCTTTCGGTAACATTTTCATTTGACTTGACAGGGAGGCAGCTTTTACTGAACGAGGATGGGGCTAATCTCTGAGGGACGAGGGGCAGCCCCATTGCAATTACACATCACCTGGATAGCTTTCGCTACTTTCAGGGGCATCTACTGCCCAGGGCTGTGGGGCGCCAGATGCTTGGGAGACTATCGCCAGTGACCACAGAAACCGCCAAAACTAGACAGCTTTCTAAACGAGATCAAGTGGTAGCCACCTTCTCCATCGTCGCCCACGATCCCGAAAACGGCGACCTGGGGGTGGCAGTGCAGTCCAAGTTCCTGGCCGTGGGAGCGGTGGTGCCCTGGGCCAAGGCCGGGGTGGGAGCCGTCGCCACCCAGTCCTGGGCCAACACCACCTACGGCCCCGAAGGGCTGAGACTGATGGCCGAGGGCCTGTCGGCACAAGATGCGCTGGAGAAGCTGGTCAAGGCCGACGAGGAGCGCGCCCTGCGCCAGGCCGGCATGGTGGATGCCCACGGAGACGCGGCCGCCTACACCGGCGAGGGATGTTTCGAATGGGCCGGCCACATCATGGGGGAGGGCTTCGCCTGCCAGGGCAACATCCTGGTGAGCGAGGAGACCGTGCAGGCCATGGCCCAGGCTTTCGAGGAGAGCGAGGGCGAGTTATCCGACCGGCTGGTGGCTGCCCTGGAGTCGGGACAGAAGGCCGGTGGAGACAGCCGGGGGCGGCAGTCAGCGGCCCTGTTGGTGGTGCGGGAGAAGGGCGGCTACGGCGGCTTCAACGACCGCTACCTGGACCTGCGAGTTGACGATCACCCCACGCCCATCCAGGAACTGAAACGACTGCTGGAGCTCCACAAACTCTACTTTTTCAAGAGCAAACCAGAGCACCTGCAGTCTCTGGAGGGGGAGGTGGCCCGCGAGGTCCAAGAGATACTCTCCGAGCTAGGCTACTACAGCGGCGAGATCAATGGCCTCTACAACGAACCCACCAGGCAAGCCCTGTTCGATTTCTCTGGCATAGAGAACCTGGAGGAACGCTGGCAAGAGGGAGCCTACATAGACCGAGTGGTGTTGGAATTCATGCGCCAGAAGAGAAATGCTGAATGAAATAAAGCGAAAAGCCGCCTGAGCAAGAAGCTCAAGCAGCCGATTTCTAACCCATTCCTCGTGTATACTACCGACTTCGATATTTTTCTTGTGAAATCGTATTTATTCGTATCGTTTCGCCCAGATTTATTACGTAAAGCGAGCTTTTATCACCTTTTCACCAGGATTCCTTTAAGCTTTCTTACGTAAAAACTAGCCCTCTGGGCTTGTTTTTTAAGCTTTCTTACGTAAAGCGAGTTGCTCGTCCCCTACCCACCGGATTTTCTTTTAAGCTTTCTTACGTAGACCAGGTGCCTCGCTCCCCATTCATCGCAATGACCCTTCAGACTCAGCCACAACGGTGCCCGATACCACCTCCGCCTCAGTTTCAATCCCCTTCTCATCGAATCTGGCGCCTGCACCAAATCGCCCAGGCCCGAGGCTCATCAGTTAGAGTTGGAGCTTCACGCTGCGGAAGCCAGAGCCATGGACCACGACCAGCCCAACGACGGCCAAACTCCCTGACCCCGCTGGACGCGAGGGCCACACCCAATAATGACGAAGATGTAGGCGCGGACCGCCTGGCGGACGGGCGTCGTGGGGAAACCCGTTGCCTTACCTTACTCATCAGGATGTGTTTTGAGAC
>CAYNWI010000537.1:0-1746 GCA_964400825.1 uncultured Anaerolineae bacterium
CAGGTCAGCGTTTTGGTGTAGCGGCGGGGTACAAACTGGCTCAGTCCCAGGAAGAGCAGGATCGAAATGCACGAGACGGCCGGGAACAAGAATCGGCCTATGGAGGTCGCGATCCTTATCACCCAGGTCATCAGACTCCCAAAGAGTATGACCAGCCAGGCCAGTAGGAGCAGAAGCTTGATCCAAGCTCCTTGACTTGCTTGTTGCCTTCGCCACGTTCGAATCACGAAGATCAACATGCCCAGCGCTCCCAACAGGGCCAGGATGTCGAGGATGCGGTAGACTGAAGCCCCCAGGGGGACATTGCCTAAGCCGAAGAGTCCCCACAGGGATTGGGCATAATCCCCCCATTCGGCCATCAACTGGCGCAGGGTTGGTTGAGGGTGACGGGGGGCGAGGGTGTTCAGGAACATCTGCAGAGCGGTGGGGTCGCCATAGAGCTGCCAGTTCCTAACAAACCGCCACCCGGATACCAGGGCTGCAGCACCCAACAGGAGAGCGGTCGTTGATATAAATAACTTGACAGAACGCTGCCGGTAACTGCTGATGGCTACGACCAGGATTGCCAGTGGCAACAGACCCAAAGCGTTCACCTTGGTCAAAGTCGCCAGGCCGATGAATACCCCTATCAGAACCGAACGCCCCTTTGAAATTGGCATTTCGACCAGGGGGATGAGGAGCCACAAGACAATTGAGGACAGAATGGTCACCAAGTTGTCGTTGTTGACCGCGCCGCTGATGAAGAGGAACTGCGGGATGAAAGCGTTGATGGCCGCTGCGCCCAGGGCCAGAACCTGGCGCTGGGGGAATATCTCCAGGGCGATCAAATAGGTGATGAGCACCGTTCCCGTGCCCATCAGCACCGATAGAAAGCGCAGGGCATGTACGCCCAGTGAGGTGCCTCGATAGGGGAAACTTTCCGCGCTGGTGTGGACTAACAGATTCACGTTGCCGTCGGCCTTGGCCACGCCGATGTCGGCGTGGGGATTGAACCACAGGAGCCTGGGCATGTCGCTGGCGTCGTCCCAGAAGGTAGCCAGAGCTCCCCCTAGATGATATAGCGGCTGTTGGTATCTCTGTTGATGCGCAAGTTGGCTCACAATGGGATCCAATTGGACCAAACCCATCGCTTCGGCAAACTGTTTAATGCGAGCGTAATGTTGCAGTTCATCGGGCGCTTCGAAGAGAGGAGTGATGACGCTGTAGGTTATGCCCAGGGCGAAGAAGGCGGCCAGGATGAGGGCGATGGCTGGAAGTTGGAAGCCTGCCCTGAGCCTGGCCGAAGGGTTGGAGGTTGGAGGTTGGAGGTTGAAACTCCAGCGTTTGAGATTTGAGATTTGAGATTTGAGATTTGTGTTCATTCAACTCGCACCTTGCTCAATAATACACGGTCATCCAGCAGCCGTCCCCCTGGCCCCACGATTCTCAGCCGGTCTCCCGTTTCTGCCAGATACAGACCTATCTCGACGTCGTAGACGTCGGGGGGAGTGTCGGGCTGGAGGGCGAGGTCGTATTCGTCCGCTATCGTCTGGCCGGGCTCCCAGGTCGAGGTGGGGGCGTCGCCGCCCTGGGGCCAGTTGTCCTTCTGCGCCCAGATGCGGTTTTCTTCTCCCAGAACGTGGGTGAAGACGGAGTAGTCTTCTTTCATCTCGGCCAGGGCCTGCCAGTAGAGGGTCAGGTGAACGGTCTCGCCAGGGGCGGCCGTGCGTCGGTCCAGGTCGTATCCGATGAGGGCGATCCTGTTCC
>CAYNWI010000538.1:0-1743 GCA_964400825.1 uncultured Anaerolineae bacterium
CGGCCAAATAGTAGAACTCGTGCATGAAGAAGTTGCCGTACTGCGCCTGGGGGCCACCGTGGATCTCCAGAATCGAGGGGTACTTTTTCGATTCGTCAAAACCAGGCGGTTTGAGAATCCAACCCTGCAAATCGTTGTCAGCAGCACCCTTGAACCAAACTTCCTCGATCTCCCCCAGATCCCGAGCCTGCAGCAGATTCTCGTTGGCGTGCGTCAGCTTGCGTGAGCGTCCAGTGGCCAGGTCTTGCACCCAGACCTGTCCCAGGTCGGTCATGTCGGCCTGGAAATAGGCCAGTCTCGACTGCTCTTGATCAAAACTAAACGACCCTACAACCCCCTGGTCCCCGATCACCGTTTGCAGACTGCGCTCATCCCCATCCAGCGCCACCGATTTGAGGACGGTGTTCCCGTGCTGCGATACTTGATAGTAGAGCCTGCTACCGTCTTTCGACCAGGTGGGCGGCGTCATCGGCAGGTGGCCCGGAAGATCGTTAATGGTCGCGCTGGATACGTCGAAATCAAACTTCTCCGTCAGGTTCTTGGCCTCTCCACTGCCGTCCGCCGGCACGACCCACAGGCCAGTGTTCTTCCACCACTGCCCTTTTCCCTCTTGCCCGAAGTAGGCCAACCAGTTTCCGTCTGGCGAAAAAGTGGGACTTCCCTTCGGTCCCACTGGCGTCTCGATCTTGCGAATACCCCCACCCTCTGTCGGCATGACGAACAAATCTATGGCGTCCGGATCGAGATCGGGGTCTTCGCTGTGGTTGGAACAGAAGACGATTTGCTTCCCGTCTGGCGACCACTGCGGCTCCCACTCGTCGTAAACGTCGCTGTCGGTCAATGGCCTGGCTCTGCCCGTGCGGGCGTCAATCGTCCAGATATGCCAGCGATCCTGGGGCAAGAATCCGCTTCCATCCAGTTTGTAAAAGATGCGCGTGATGTGGCGCGAAACGATGCCCAACTTCTTCTTTTGCTCGTCTTCTTCCCGCTCGATGTCTTCTTTGTCCTTTTTGCGAAACTGGCAGACGAGTTGCTCGCCGTCGGGCGACCATTCAAAGGCATCGAATTCGCCTTTCAAGTCGGTGAGCGGTCGTGCTTCCCCGCCGTGAAAGGGGATGACGTGGATTTGCGGCTGCTTTTCATCGCCTCGATTGGAAACAAAGGCGATCTCACTGCCATCGGGCGACCACTTGGGCTGACTGTCCGTTTGATCGCCATGAGTGAACTGCCGAGCGCGCCCCCTGTCGGTGGGAGCAATCCACAAGTTGGAGTACTTCTTCTCTGTCTTTTTATCTACTCGCTGGACACAAAAGACGACGTTTAGGCCGTCCGGCGAGATTTGGCAGTCCGTAATCAGTTGAAAACGGTACAGATCCTCGGCCGTGATGCGACGTTTTTTTCGTGTGGGCATGATTACTCCCTTTGTGTTCTATGCAAGCGTTGCAGGTCATTCTACCTCGTTGGACATGTACATGCATGGGCTCATTACATAAGGGAGGAGCTTGGTTTCAGTGGGCCAGCGGGGACCTGATAGGGTGGGCACGAAAAGAGCCAGGCAGGCGAAGGCGGTGGCGACCATGGTGAGGATTAAGATTAGGAAGGCAGTCAATGGGCTGAAGTTGAGTTCCTCTCTGGATTGAATGTGCTGAGCGCCAGCGTGCTCAAGTGGCAGGATGGTTCTCTGGGGAACAGCGGCGTTCAGTTTATCACAATTGCATCTGTTTGTCAAATAGCTATTTGACA
>CAYNWI010000539.1:0-1740 GCA_964400825.1 uncultured Anaerolineae bacterium
GCCAGGTAGGGATCGTGGCCGCGCTGGGCCAGCACAGCGTCCACCAGGTCGTAACGGAAGGATTGCTCCAGAAGCCAAACTCGCAAGCGTTGTACGATGAAGGCCAACGTCTCAGCCTGGGCCCCTTCAGCGGCGGCCACGGGGAGCAGGGCCGCTGCCTCGCGCAAACCCTCTCTCAGGTCAAAAGAGATGCCGGCTCCGGCCAGAATTTGCACGATGCCCAGGGCCGCCCGCCTCAGGCCGTAGGGGTCGGCTGAGCCGCTTGGTTTCAGGCCGACTGAGAAGAGGCCCGCCAGGCTGTCCAGCCGGTCGGCCAGCCCTACGACAAGGCCCGGCAAGGTTTCGGGCAGCCGATCACCGGCGAGACGGGGCAGATAGTGCTCGAGGATGGCCTGGGCGACGGCAGGATCCTCACCGGAGCGCAAGGCATACTCCCGCCCCATCACCCCCTGAAGCGAGGTCAACTCCACCACCATCTGGGTGGCCAAATCCGCCTTGCAGAGGTGAGCGGCTCGCGCAGCCGTTGCCGTCTCCGCCTCCGAAAGGCCAAGCATGGCGCTCAAGCGAGGGGTCAGTTGCTCTAACCTCTGCGTCTTGTCCAAGACGGAACCCAATTGCTCCTGAAAGGTCAAGGTGTCTAAACGAGGTAAGAACTCTTCCAGCGGCTTCTTGGTATCGGCCTGATAGAAGAAATCGGCGTCGGCGAAGCGGGCCCGAATCACCTCTTCGTTGCCGTGTCGCACGATGTCCAGGTGCTCGCTATCGCCATTGCGCACAGCGATGAAATAGGGGAGGAGTTCTCCATCTTTCACCACCGAGAAGTAGCGCTGATGCTTCTTCATCACCGTGACGAGGACTTCCTGGGGGAGTTTCAGGTATGCTGGGTGGAAGGAGCCGAGCAGGGCAGTGGGATACTCCACCAGGTTGGTTACCTCGTCCAAGAGAGCCGGATCGTCGGGGATTCGCCCACTCACCTCGGCGGCCAGCTTACCCGCCTGCTCGCGGATCATCTGGCGCCGCTTTTCCACGTCAACCACAATGTTGTTGGCTTCCATGAGAGCGAAGTAGTCCTCAGCCCTCTGGGTCACGATTTCGGGCGAGCGCAGGGGTCTAAGTCCTCGTGAGGTGCGACCACTCCTCACGCCCGCGTACTCGAAGGGGATGGCGGTATCGCCCAGGAGGGCCACGATCCAGCGGATGGGGCGGGAGAAGGCTACGTTGGTGGCGTTCCAGCGCATGGAGAGGGCAAAGCGCAAGCTGGCGATCAGGTCGGGCAGGAGGGTGGCCAGCACTTCGGCCGCTGGCTGCCCCTTCTCCACCCTGACGGCGACGACGTACTGACCACCATCCAATTCGCGAACCTCCAGGCTCTCAACAGCCACTCCCTGGCTCCTGGCGAAGCCTTTAGCCGCTCTAGTAGGTTGCCCCTCTTCGTCGAAGGCTACTTTCGCTGGCGGCCCCTTAACCCACCCTCCCTCGTCGCGCTGCCTGGCAGCCAGGTGCTCGACGTAAACGACCAGTCGCCGGGGCGTGCCCGTAACCCGAATCTCGCCGTGCTCCAACCGCGCCTCGGCCAGCAACTTGGGTGTGGCTTCCTCCAGTTGGGCAATGGCAGAGTCAAGGTCGCCGGCTGGCAACTCCTCGGTTCCGATTTCAAGTAAAAAGGGTAATGAGGTATGAGGTAATGAGGTAACGAGGACTTCTCGTTGCCTCGTTGCCTCGTTGCCTTGTTGCCTTGCT
>CAYNWI010000540.1:0-1738 GCA_964400825.1 uncultured Anaerolineae bacterium
GGGCGTCCAGATGGCCCTTTCGCCATTTATCTCAACTGTTGAGAAACATTACCGATCTCCGGGCCTTTCTCGAAAAACGCTTTCTTCCAGGCATTGACCGTGTTGGGGTGCACCCCATACGCTTTCGCGACCTGTCCTGGTGTCTTGTCACCGGTCAGCAGCTCGGTGACTACTTGGAACTTCAATTTTGCTGAGTATCGCTTTCCCATATTGGCCTCCCCTGTGCAATTTGTATGATCTCACACTTGCCAGAGGAGGTCAACTTCACACATTATCTACTGGTGCAACTTTTTGGGTAAATGTCCTGGCCACACTAGAGCTCTGCAACGCGCTGGAGAAACTTCAGTGCTGGAACCTCCCGAAACTCCTCCAATGCAGGCATGTAGGATCTGTCGGTGGCTGGGAGAAGATCGATGCCTTATCCCTATTGAGCTCCATAGAACTTGACAAATTGCAAGGGTGGTCCAAGTTGCGCAGAACCGCCCAATGGTGGAAACTACGAGTTACCAAACGAGGTTTCTACCAGGGGGCAGTTTAACACCCTAATCGAGCTTCGTCAAGATATCTACGAACATAGATTCATCCCCGGGGGGGCCGCTGGACAAAGTGCCATATCGATGGCATAATGAGCGCGTGGCGGGAGCTAATAGCCCGCCTGAGCAGGGAGGTAGTCTCCCCCTTTGAGTGTTCTCCCCACTTGAGTCTGTGTGGGCTTCTGCAATGCTGCCTTTGGGAGGTGCAACGACGATACGCGAGATCGACCTGGGCCTGGGAACGACCTATGAGCGGTTTGCGATCTATCGATGGCTGGAATGCCTGATAGATCGCCACCCGATCCGCGATGTACTGGAAGGCCCCGGAGACGGCGTCGCGGGCATCTCCGGCATTAACAGTGTGCCCTTGGCCCGGAGAGGGGCAAAAGTGACGGTGGCCTTGCGGGACCGGAGGGAAATAGCGCTGGCCCGGCGGGTGTGGGAGGCTCAAGATTGTCTAGCCCAAGGGAGCTTTGTCTGCGCAAACGGGCTGCCGCTCCCATTCACCTCCCGATGTTTCGACCTCGTCTGGAACTTTAATCGCCTGCCATTCTTCAACCCGCGGGCGATGATCGCCGAGATGTCACGGGTCTCCTGCCGATATGTCCTGCTGATGGCGCCCAGCCGACACAACTATGGCTTCCTGGCGCGCAGGGTGCACCACCGGCTCACGGGAAGGCCCTGGCACTACGGCGACATCGACGTCATGGAGCCTGGGAAAGTGATCGACCTCCTCGCGCAGTTCGAGCTACAGGCTCTGGAGGCGGTGCTGCTGGATGCACCGTGGTGGCCCGACATCATCGACCTCTCCGAGTTTGTCACCGACCTCTTGCCGTTCCTGTCGGGGCGGCTGAAGGGGAAAAGGCCGTCGTCCTACCGCTGGGAACCGGACAACCTGCCCTACTTTGACGCCAGGGTGTATCCCGAGGTCCACCGGCGAATCGACCGACTTTCTTTTATCGAAGGGAGCCGGGCGCACTGGATCAAGCGGTTCTTTGCCCACCATTTCGGCGTTCTGGCCGTCAAGCGCGAGGCAATCGATGATTGAGGTGCTGTCTCGGGTTCCGCTTTATCAGTCTTTTCGGCGGTGTGGTTGGCCCAGACTCCTGCCCGTGAATGTCACGGCCAGCGTCACCTATCGCTGCAACTCCCGCTGCCGCACGTGCAATGTGTGGAAGAAGCGGTCCGACGAGCTAAGTGTCGAG
>CAYNWI010000541.1:0-1736 GCA_964400825.1 uncultured Anaerolineae bacterium
AGGAGGTGGAGAGATGAAAAAGTTGCATCTTGTTCTAACCCTGGCGCTGGCCCTGGGCCTGTTGGTGGGCCTGACCACCGGCGCTGCTGTTTCGGCCGGCTATCCCGGCCAGAAGATCCAGCTTCCCAGCATCAACGTCGAGGATGGCTGGAGCACCTGGATAAATGCCCAGAACGTGGGGAACGACGATACCGGGGCGATTGCTTTCTTCTGGGGAGAGTATTCGGGCCTGTGTCCTCCCAACTCTCCTGGGCCTGCGGCGGTTGTGTGCCAGAGAATCGTCAATAACGGTGTCTGGACCCTGCGAAGTGCTATCCCCACCCGGGCCAAGGCGGCCATCATCTACTCGGTAGACGAGGACGTCTTCGACGAAGCCTGTCGGGAGGCCAATGACGCCATCGGCGACGACTCCGCCTGGACGCAGTGGAAAGCTGTGTACCAGGGCAGCGGTCAGCCCCTGGCGGCGGTGGTTATGCGCGCTGGCCCCCACGGCTCTTCCAGCGACTACGTTGGCATCTCTGAGGCCATGGAGGGGGAGTATCCCTATGGGCACTATGCCCTCCTTCTTAAGAAAGAGTACCAGGGCCAGAACGCCCAGCTTTCCGTCCAGAACTCAGGCG
The DNA here is from genome assembly GCA_964400825.1 of uncultured Anaerolineae bacterium. Classification (GTDB taxonomy): domain Bacteria; phylum Chloroflexota; class Anaerolineae; order VGOG01; family VGOG01; genus CAYNWI01. The sequence goes on from CAYNWI010000541.1 coordinate 621, forward strand.
AGTACTGCGTCTCCGTCTTGGTTGAGTACGGGGGAATCACCTACAGCCAGCACTTCGAGGCGCTGGCGCCAGGCGAGGCTTTGCACTTGAAGATGGAGGACATCGAGGAGATACCCACCAACTGGCTGGGAACGGCGTTCATCAGGGCAGCCCAACCGTTGGGAGTTGTCGTGGAGCACGCGAACGTGGCCCCAACCCCCACCAGCACTGCCACCCCGACCCCCACCCTCACCCCAACGCCGACTCCAACAGGCACGTCAATGCCGACCAGCACCCCAACGGCGACTCCCACTGGCACGACCACCACGGCCACTGCCACATCCACCGCCACTGCTACACCTACGGTGATTGTAGCTGCAAATTTCGATGTGTATATACCTCTCGTCATCAAAGACATCCCTACACTCCCGGTGAGCAACTTGCGCATGAGCGACACTTCCTACGGGCCGCCAGTGACGCAATTCCCAGCGGGGACAACCGTCGTTTACTTGCTCTTCGATTACTTTGGCATGCAGGACGACGAGGTCAGGGCAGTGGTTTATGACCAGGTGGGCAGCATCCTGTTCGAACAGGTTGAGGCTTACACGGGGTTTGGGACAGAGTCCATCGAGGTAGCAGGGCCAGAGGGAGAAGCCTTTGCCGAGGGCTGGTATGTCACCAGCGTGTATTCGGACAGCAGCTTGTTTCCACTTGAGACCGTGCTCTGGTACGTTGGGAGCAGTTAGTGGGCTTGCCTTTCTCGCGTGCAGCGAGTATAATACTTTGGGCCGAGGTGATGGGACATGGCTAAGAAAAGAGCCCACGTCTTCGTCAGCGGTTGGGTGCAGGGCGTCTTCTTCCGATCCGAGACCCGAGACCTGGCTCGCCAGTTGGGCGTGACCGGCTGGGTCAGAAACCTGTGGGACAGGAGGGTGGAGGCCGTCTTTGAGGGAGAGGACTGGGCCGTCGAGCGGCTGGTAGCCTGGTGCCACCGCGGGCCGCGCGGTGCGCAGGTGGACGAAGTTGACGTAACTTATGAAGACCACACTGGCGAGCATGATTCTTTCTCTGTGCGTTTCTAGATTATTGGACTTTGGACAAAGTGAAAACGACCGGTCATAGAAAGATCGGTTGACA
>CAYNWI010000542.1:0-1734 GCA_964400825.1 uncultured Anaerolineae bacterium
AACCTGTGAAGAAATTATGAACAGGTGTGGGAGATGTGGTGAAGTGTGGTTGCGGTTTAAGGGATTCTGTAGTATAATCTCAACAGTTTCAAACAGAGGAGGCACCGAGATGAAGAAATTGTTGTTGGCTGTACTCTTAGGATTCATGGTTTTGAGCGTTAGCTGTGAGACTGCTACGGAGATTCCCCCCACACCAACCGCTACACCTAGACCGCCCACCTCAACTCCCACCCCTGTGCCCACCGCCACACCGAAGCCGCCTACACCAACGCCGACTTATACCCGGACTCCCACTCCTGTGCCCACCGCCACACCGAAACCGCCTACATCAACGCCGACTTACACCCCGATCCCGACTTCCACTCCTGTACCCACCGCCACACCGACACCACCTCCGCCGACACCGACCCATACCCCGAAGCCCCCCACCCCCACTCGTGTGCCTACGGCCGCACCTACGCTGGGCGCGCCGCCCCCACAGGTGAAGGCAGTCATGATCGCTATCCCTGCTGGCGAGTTCACCATGGGCAGCGATGTCGAGGACGAGAGGCCGCCTCACGCGGTCTCCGTCGGGGCCTTTGAGATTGACAAGTTTGAGGTGACCAACCAGGAGTTTGAGAGGTTCGTTTGGGAGACGGGCTACGTCACCAATGCGGAGAAGGCCGGTGAAACATCTTGGAGGTACTATGCCAAGGACAAGCCCCAGCATCCTGTGGTGAAGGTGAGTTGGAACGATGCCCAAGCCTATTGTGAGTGGCTTGGGAAGAGGCTGCCTACCGAGGCGGAGTGGGAGAAGGCGGCCCGAGGCACCGATGCGCGCACCTATCCCTGGGGGAATCAGTGGGATGCGGGCAAAGCGAACAGCAAGGAGGCAGGCAACCGCGGGACCACCCCCGTGGGGAGCTTCCCAGGCGGGGCCAGCCCCTACGGGGTGATGGACATGGCGGGCAACGTGGCCGAGTGGACGAGCGATTGGTTCAAGGCCTATCCTGGGGGTGACTTCTATTCTCCCTATTTTGGTGAGAAGTACAGGGTGATCAGGGGTGGTGGCTGGTTCAGCGACCAGAAATTAGTGCGCACCACCGAGCGGAGCTGCAGCGGCGTTGAGCTGGCCAACGACGACGTCGGCTTCCGCTGTGCCAGATAGCGTACTACTTTTGGAGCAAACAACTGGAATCCACCCTACCCATTCACGTTTGACGGGCGCAGCTCTTATTAGCTGCGCCCGTCTGCGTATCGTGGTAATTTGCTGAGGAGTGCGAACACAAATCCGCCCCACAAGCAGACTCGCGTCTGCACTCCCTTTACAGTTTCAATTGACTCGTTACCCGCTACCTCATCACTTACGATTCACTCCCCCATCAACTGCAGAACCAGTTCCCGCGAACGGGGTCGGTTGTCGAAGTCAATGAAGACGATCTGCTGCCAGGTGCCCAGGGTGAGCCTTTGGTCCACGAAGGGCACGGTCAAGGAGGGGCCAAGGAGCGAGGCCCTCACGTGGGCGTGTCCGTTGCCGTCGCCCCAGCGCAGGTTGTGTTGGTAGGGGATGTTGGAGGGAGCGAGGCGGTCGAAGAGGTCCCGGAGATCGGAAAGCAAACCCGACTCGTACTCCACTGTGGTGACCCCGCCCGTCGAGCCAGGCACGAACACGGTGACCGTCCCGTCCTTCAGGCCCGAACCGGCCACCTCCTGCGCCACCTGCCTCGTTATATCAACGATGTGACAATTCCCCTG
>CAYNWI010000543.1:0-1731 GCA_964400825.1 uncultured Anaerolineae bacterium
ATCTTTATCTTACTCACGATTCAATTCTAGCAGATTATGCCGCTTTCCGCAAGCGGTGATCAGGTAGGTTGCCACCCCTTCCTCTCCTTCCACTCCAGCCCCATCTTCTCCCTGATCAGTTCCTCGTACAGAGCCTCCGTCTCTTGCACCATCCTCTCCACGCTGAAGTATTTCTCCACCCGCTCCCGCCCGGCCCGTCCCATGGCCTGGGCATACTCCCTATTCCGATATAACCTCTTCGTAAGCGTGAATGATCTGGGCAGCCGCCTCTTCCCATCGAAATTTCTTTGCCCGATCTAATCCTTTATTGATCAATGCCTGACGTAAGGCTTCATCTTCGAGGACAGCGGCTAGACCGTCAGCTATCTCCTCGACGTTGTAGGGATCGACGAGAATGGCAGCCTTGCCAGCTACCTCTGGCAGGGAGGAAACCTTAGAGGTAACGACTGGCACTCCGCAGGCCATGGCCTCCAGCAGGGGAAGGCCAAACCCCTCATACAGGGAGGGAAACGCCAAAGCATCGGCCAGGTTGTAGACCAGAGGCAGGTCGTCCTCATCCACATACCCGGTGAAGACAATGTCGGAGCATTCATTGTGTCTTTCTGCTGCTTCAAAAACGGGCTCGTAGCCCCAACTCTCTCGACCCAATATCACCAATTTGTGCGGTAATTTGGTCTTGGACTTGAGTATGCTAAACGCTTCTACCAGTCGAGCCAGGTTCTTTCTCGGCTCCAGGTGGCCGACGAAGAGAACGAACCGATCGGGAAGTGAAAGCTTGGCCTTCACCCTCTTCAGGCTCGTTTGATCGCGAATGGGCTTGAAGCGGGGATTAGCACCAGGATGAACGACGGCGATCTTCTCTCGGGGAACTCCCAGCAGCTTGACCAGTTCCTCCTTGGTGAAGTCAGAATCGGCAATTATCTTGTCAGCTCTCTTCACGGAGTAAGGAACGGCTAGCTTCAAGAACCAATAGCGGGCGCGGGAATAGGTTTCAGGGAAGCGCATAAGCCGCACGTCGTGGACGGTGAGGACGGTTTTTGTGTCCACCATCGGCGGAATAGGGTAGTATGTGCTGTGAAAAACGTCAATGTCGTCTCTTCTCAGTTGTTTGCGCCAGTAGACGATGCCTCGCAATACACGCTGGTAGGCCTTGCGAAATGACAAGGGGGTACGCACGCACTCAGCCCAACCGAAACGATCAAGGTAATGCTGGCTTAGCTCTCTGGCAAAATAGAGTACAAAATCGTGATCGCTCCTTAGCTTAGGGATGTGATCCAGGAAGTTCACAAAACATTCCTTGGCCCCGGAGTTTCTTTCCTCAATAATGACCCCATTAAAACCCACCCGCATTTGTCGTTGCCCCCCTCCCCGCCCACACGTAGTCATGATCCATCCAGGAGCGGTAGAGGATTTGTTGATAAGCCCACAGCCTCACCATACCCATGGCACCGCTACCCTGGCTCACCCATATTTCCGCCCAGAAGACGGAACGGATTATCATCCCAAGGGAGGTCACCAGCCGCAGGGCCTGAACGTGCCGCCGGGAATAATATTTGCCAAAGAAGTAGTAGGTGCTCTGCCGGTCTATGACCAGCATACGAGGCAGAACGCTCTCACTACTCTGTCCCTTGAGGTGCATCACCTCCGCCTTTGGCGTGAAAAAAACCTTCCAGCCGGCTTCCTCAGCCGGTAACACCAAACGACATCTTCATGCAGGAATTGGTTGAGTGC
>CAYNWI010000544.1:0-1728 GCA_964400825.1 uncultured Anaerolineae bacterium
TCGGCGATGCCCCGGATTGACGCGGGGGTGACGTCCCTGCCGCCCAGGCCGATGATGAAGCCGAAGATGGGCGGGCGATGCGACCCGTTGTAGAGGGCCGATTTTATCTCCTCGGCGAAGATGCCGCCGTGGCCAAAGGAGATGTTGCGATCTATGACCGCCACTTTGCTGACCCCTGCCAGCGCCTCTCGCACGTCCTCGGCGGGGAAGGGACGAAACATACGCATTTTGAGCAGCCCTATTTTGTGGCCCTCCTGCCGCAGCTCGTCCACGACCACCCTGGCCGTGCTGGTGATGGTGGCCGAGGTCACCAGCACCACCTCAGCATCTTCCAGGTGATATTTCTCCACCAGGCCGTAGCTGCGCCCGAATACCTCCCCGAACTCCCTATCAACCTGGCGAGCTACCTCCACTGCCCCCTCCATGGCCTTTTGTATCTTGTAGCGCAGCTCCATGTAATGGGGAGGCGCCACCAAAGAACCAAAGGCGTGAGGATCGCTGGTATCCAGCTTGTACTGAGCACGATAGGGAGGCAAGTAGCTATCCACCAATTCCTGATCTGGTATGTCCACCGGCTCCTGGGTGTGGGAGAGGACGAAGGCATCAAGCACCAGCATGGTGGGCAGGAGCACCTGTTCGGCGATTTTGAAAGCCTGGATGACGCTGTCGAGCACCTCCTGATTGCTCTCGCAGTAGAATTGCAGCCACCCTGTGTCCCGCTGGGCCAGGCTATCGGTCTGCTCGGTCCAGATTGACCAGCCGGGGCCCATGGCCCGGTTCACGTTGGCCATGACGATGGGCAGCCTGGCCCCGGTCGCCCAGTGGAGCATCTCGTGCATCAGGGCCAGGCCGTGCCCCGACGTGGCGGTGAAAGCCCGCGCCCCGGCCGATGAGGCTCCGATGCAGGCGGCCATAGCCGAGTGCTCGCTTTCCACTTTGATGAACTTGGCGTCCAAAAGCCCGTCGGCGCAGAACTCCGACAGCATCTCCACGATGTGGGTCTGCGGGGTGATAGGATAGGCAGCGATAACCTGGGATCTGGCCAGCTTCGCTCCGTAGGAGACGGCGTGGTTGCCCATGATCACTTTTTCCATTTGATTTCCTCCTCGATGCTTATGGCGTAGCGGGGGCACTCCTCGGCGCAGACGCCACATCCCTTGCAGTAGTCGTAATTGATCTCGTAGCCCCCCCCTTCATCCCCCCCCAAAGTTGGGGGGGAAAGAGGAAGGGTGCGAACGATGGCCACGTCGGGGCAGAAGGTGAGGCAAGTATCGCACAGGTTGCAGGTGCCGCAACTGAAGCACCGCTCGGCCTCGGCCTGAGCCTCCTCCTCGCTGAAGCCCAGGTTCACCTCCTCGAAACCGCGCACTCTCTCCTCGACAGGCTTTCGGGACTGTTCGGGACGCTCCAGCTCCTCGAAATAGGCCAGATTCAGATCCTCAAAGCGGACAACGGTGGGGTCCACGTCTTTAGGGACAGCGTGGACCGCTTCGTCCAGTGGCGGAAAGCCCGCCAACTCCTCGCCCCTGAGATATTTGTCAATGGCCAAGGCGGCGCGTTTCCCGGAGCCGACGGCGTGGGCCACCGTGCCGAAGGGGGTAGCCGCGTCACCGCCGGCGAAGATCGCGGGCACCGTCGTCTCTCCAGCTTCATTGACGACAATACGCCCCCGTTCAACCTCCAACCCTTCGGCCAGGCTCAGGGCAGGCCTCCAACCTCCAACCTCCA
>CAYNWI010000545.1:0-1728 GCA_964400825.1 uncultured Anaerolineae bacterium
TGGAGAGGTCAGGGATAATCGGATCCTGCTACCTCTCACCATAACCGTGAAACGTAAAACGTGAAGAGTCCTTTAAGTTTCACGTTTCACGTTTTACGTCTTCACGTTTCACGTTTTACGTTTGACGTTTCACTATCCGGAGGTCCAAATGCAAAACCAAGCCTACAACCGTCTACAAGCCATTTTCGTGTCCGACAAACGCTGGGTGGTAGCCCTGGCAGTAGTAGCCCTCTGCCTGGTGATGGGCACCATCGGGGGATGGCTCATCGCCTATCCCGGCCCGCTGATCACTGCGGCCCTGGTGGTGGCCCTCGTCGGGGGACTGCTGATGCTGCGGAGCACCCAATTCGGCTTCCTGGCCCTCATCGGCATCGTCTGCCTGCTGCCCTTCGCTGCCCTGCCCATCAAGATTGGCTTCACCCCCACTTTTCTGAACCTGGTGCTGGCGGTGCTGTTCGCCGTCTGGCTGGCCCGGCTGGTTACCGGCCAGCAGAAGGATTTCGTCACCTCCCCTTTGGCCCTGCCCATCGTCATCTTCCTGTTCCTGGCCTTCGTCTCCTTCGTGGCCGGGCTGGCCCACGCCAGCCCCACGCCCAACGCCGTGCGCCGCTTCGCCGAGATCATCATGGGTATCGCCCTGTTCTTTCTGACGGTCAACTGCGTGCGCACCCGCAAGGAGCTGGAGCAGTTGATTCTGATCATCATCCTGGCTGGCTTCGGGGCGGCCCTGATCGGTGTGGTGCTGTATTTCCTGCCCCAGGCGCTCACCGTCCGCCTCCTCTCCGCCCTGCGCATCTTCAACTACCCGGCCGGCTGGGGCGTGCTGCGCTTCATCGAAGATGACCCCCTGCTGCCAATGAGGGCCATCGGCACCTCCGTTGACCCCAACATCCTGGGTGGCCTGCTGATCCTGGCAGGGTCTCTGACGGTTCCCCAGCTTTTCACCCGGCGCCCGCTCTTCAAGCGTGCACTAGCACTGCCCATCCTGGCGGTGATGGGCCTTTGCCTGATCCTGACCTTCTCGCGAGGCTCATTGGCCGGCCTGGGCTGCGCGCTGGCACTGCTGGCCGTGGTCAAGTACCGCCGCCTGCTCCCCGTGCTGATCGTCGCGGGCCTGCTCATCTTGCTCCTACCGCAGACCCAGGAGTACGTCGGACACTTCATTCAGGGGATGCAAATCCAAGACCTGGCCAGCAAGATGCGCCTCGGCGAGTACAAGGACGCCTTCATCCTCATCAGCCGCTACCCCTGGATCGGAGTGGGCTTCATTGGCACTCCCGACATTGACATCTACCTGGGCGTGTCCAGCCTCTATCTGCTCATCGCCGAAGAGATGGGCCTGGTGGGGTTGGGGGTCTTCCTGGTCATCATGGTCATCTTCTTCAGGTACACCTGGCACAGTTGGAAAAGTATGGAGCACGATCCGCGCCTGGAGGCCATCCTGTTGGGCCTACAGACAGCAGTGGTGGGAGGGCTGATAGGAGGAATCCTCGACCACTACCTCTTCAGCTTCCCCCACGCCGTGGCCCTTTTCTGGCTGTACGTTGGTTTGGCGGTGGCGGCCGCCAGGCTGGCAGGAGAAGCTGGCCGCCCCCCCTCAGTCCCCCCCAACTTTGGGGGGGAAGCAGGAGAGGGGAGTCCATTTTCCCCCTCGCCCAGGGTTGGGAGGGGGGTTAGTACTACAACCGCACCTATGGTGGGTGATCGTTATGGGTAACTTCTGTGGGC
>CAYNWI010000546.1:0-1726 GCA_964400825.1 uncultured Anaerolineae bacterium
TTCATGGGCTGGGATGGCCCGATTATGACCGACTCGGGCGGCTTCCAGGTCTTCAGCCTGGCCCGCCTGCGGGCGGTGGACATGACGGGCGTGACCTTTCGCTCCCACCTGGATGGCTCCGAGCACCTCTTCACTCCAGAGAGGGTCATTGAGATCCAGGAGAAACTGGGGGCGGACATCATCTTGTGCCTCGATGAGTGCCCGGAACCGTTGGACTACGATTACAACGTCCAGGCTCTGGAGCGCACCCACCACTGGGCCGAGCGCTGCCGGGCCGCTCATGCTCGCCGCGACCAGGCCCTGTTCGGCATAGTGCAGGGGGGCGCTTTTGCCGATCTGCGCCGCCAAAGTGCGGAGTTCATCACCGCGCTGGATTTCCCCGGCTACTCCATCGGCGGCCTGTCGGTGGGGGAGCCAAAGGAATTGATGCACGAAATGCTGGAGGTGACCGTGCCCCTCCTGCCTGCGGACAAGCCCCGCCACCTTCTCGGCGTTGGCTCTCCTGAGGACATCTTCGAGGGCGTGGCCCGCGGCGTTGACATCTTCGATTGCGTCCTGCCCACCCGCATCGCCCGCAACGGCGCGGTCTTCACTCGCACTGGCCGCCTCAACACCAGGAACGCCCGCTACGCCGACGACCCCGCGCCTATCGAGGAAGAGTGCAACTGCTACGCCTGCCGCCGCTTCTCCAGGGCCTACCTGCGCCACTTGATCATGTCCAAGGAGATCCTGGGAATACGCCTGGCCACTCTGCACAACCTGCACTTCATGCTGAACCTGTTGCGGGAGATCAGGGAAGCGATCCTGGCCGGCACCTTTTTTGCTTTCAAGAAGGAATTCCTGGCTAATTACGACCTCGTCCCTCACGAAGCGCGGCAGCGGAACAGGGGCGCGCGGTTAAGAAGTCTACAACAGAGGTAGAGAGTGAACATCATTCAAGCCCTCATCCTGGGCATCGTGCAAGGCACCACAGAGTTTATACCCATCTCCAGTTCGGGACACCTGGTGCTGGTGCCCTGGCTGCTGGACTGGCCGGAGCCGGGCCTGGTCTTTGACACCATCGTCCACTGGGGCACGCTGGTGGCTGTCCTGGCTTTCTTCTGGCGCGACATCGTTGCCCTGGCCAGGGCCTGGGCGGGGAGCCTCGCAGAGCGCAATCTGCACCAGCCAGAGGCCCGCCTGGCCTGGCTGATCATCGTGGGCACTCTGCCCGCCGCCTTGATGGGCTTCCTTTGCCAGGACTTCTTCGAAAGCCTGTTCAGTTCCCCTGGCTGGGTGGCCGCTCTCCTGCTGGTCACGGGGGGCATCCTGGCCCTCAGCGAGCGGCTGAGCAGGCGGCAGCGTTCGCTGGGCGATCTAGGCTGGCTCGACTCCGTGCTCATCGGCCTAGCTCAGGGCCTGGCCATCGCTCCAGGCATCTCCCGCTCGGGGGCGACCATGGCCATGGGATTGCTGCGCGGGGTCAAACGGGAAGCGGCGGCTCGCTACAGCTTCCTGCTGTCCACGCCGATCATCTTCGGGGCCGGGCTCCTGCAACTGGTTGAATTGTTCAAGGCCGGAGCTGGTACAGCCCACTTGCTGCCCCTCATCGTCGGCTTCCTGGCAGCGGCGATCAGCGGCTACCTGTGCATCAGGTTCCTGCTGGCGTATCTTCAGCGGGGCAGGCTCTACGTTTTCGCCGCTTACTGCTGGCTGGCGGGGACCGTGTCTTTGATCGTATTCTTGA
>CAYNWI010000547.1:0-1726 GCA_964400825.1 uncultured Anaerolineae bacterium
AGAGCTGCTCCACACCACCGGTATCAGGCAACTCGTCGGCAAAACCCTCGACGACGAACACAGCCGCCCCAACGAAGCCCCGAGCTACGGTCCCAAAGTAGGCCAGATCGAAGATCTTCATGTGCTTGGGATGCAGCCAGGGCACGGGGATCCAGGTCACGACCGTCCCGGTCTCGTCCTTGATGTAGATGTTGCCACTTATCTTGTTGCAGTTGGAGTTGTTGCGGATGGCGATGCGGGAGGTCACACCCTCCTGCTCCTTGGCGATGAAGGGCATAGCCCAAATCCAGGCATTCGTCTTCTCATACTTTGGATGGGCGTTGTAGGCCCCAGCCTGGGTCTCGCCAGCGACGGTGTGTCTCCAGAAGCCAGTCCCGTTATCGTACACCTTGTCTTTCTTGAGGTCAACCACGGCGAAGATGGGCTGACCAGCGTGAGTCTGGCCAGGGTAATCCACCTGTGCGTGCGACTCGACCTCAGCCGCTCCTACGTACCCGAAGGGGAAGTTGACACCCAGATCGGTGATGGCCGGCAGGTAGAAGGTCTTCGCGCCGTTCCTGCAGACCCAGTCGCCCACGAAGAGGATTTCGTCGCCGCTCTGGTCCATGAAGTCCACGGTGACGAAGGTGGGCTGGGACGTGACGGTCAGGTTCTGCACCTGGATGCTGGAGCTCCAGCCGCTGATCTCCCGGTACAGCAGGTCCGCATAGTACTTCGTTTCGGGCCAATCCTGGAACCACGGCCGACCACGAGCACTCAGTAGCGTAGCCCGGTTCGCCGACGGCGGATGGCTCAATTGGTCCACGATGATCCCCAGGGGCTCGTTGGCCGTGATGTAGACCGAACCCAACCAGGGAGCATCTATCTCCGGCGTCGGATACGCCATATTCTTATCGGCGCCTGGGCCGATGCGGATGGCCTGACCTGGCGCTATACACTCGACGTGCTGCGCCTTCATGAACTCGCAGTTGCCCTCCTCCTTGTAGTAGATCCAGATGGAGGTGCCATGCTGGCCTGAGTTCTGGATGGTGAGAGTGGTGTCCAGGTTGTTGTAGCCGTGCATGATGTTGGGCGCGAAGTACTTGAAACTCGGCCCAACCATCCAGGGATCGGCGACACCTGTGTAGCTGCTGGAGATCTCGAACCCGTCGCCGTAGACGTCAGGCCCCCAGCGATCCACCGTCACCGCCAAGTTCGGGCCAGTGTAAGCGTAGGTTAACATCCAGGCCTTCCAACCCTCCGTAGTGCTGGTGCTAGCGGCAGCGCAGGCAGCCTGGAAGAGAGGCGCGCTCACCGAGTAGACGATGGCCGAGTAGGCGCCAGCCGGAATTTGATTGTGCAGAGTCCAGACACCATTCCAGGGCAATTGCATGCAGGCATGCCCCATCGGCCCAGGATCGTTGGACGGACACGTGCCGTCGTACGCAGGCCAGAAGAACACAACCGCGCCACCGGAAACGGGCCCTACGTTCTGCACCTGGATCTTGGTATCCCAGTCCCCGGTCCCGAAGACGTCACCCAAATCTATGCGAGGGAGCTCGACGACCTGGCCGGGCGTTGGGTCTGCCGATACGGTGCTGCCGGTCAACAGGCCACCGAAGAGGCCGATTACCAGCACCAAAGTCATTAACAGTCTAAACTTCTTACTCATTTGTTACTAACCTCCTTAGTTATAGTTGTGATTGTGTTGGTCAAAACTTGGGTTGCCGGCTTCGAGCCGCCAACT
>CAYNWI010000548.1:0-1722 GCA_964400825.1 uncultured Anaerolineae bacterium
TGTCCCCTATGGCCAGCGGCCTCGGGATCAGGATGTGGAGAAAAAAGATGATGGCCGCCGTATACTCAATCTTCTTATCCCGAAGGGAAGAATGGTAATCGGTAGAAAGGATGAAGGAACAATGGCAAAGGCAAGCTCTCTCTTAAAAGCGATCGTAGTCGTGGTCGGCTTCGGTCTTGGTATCCTGGGCGGGATCTGGCTCGTGCAGCGATCACCGGACCCGATCCAGGCTGGTGTCAACGACGGAACAACACTCGAAGGGGATCGACCTACGAACCCGACGATTGAGGCCTTGAAGGCCGAACTCGAGCGGGTTACCCAGGAGGAATTAACGACCGGTTGCGTGGAATGGGACCCCCGGCTGGAGCAGCGGATTCTCTGTGGCGAATCTCAGGTCCGGGTGGATGCCGTGCACGGGCGGTTGGTTGAGGAGATCCGAAAGTTGGAGCAGCGAGAACCGGAAGCGATGGCTGCGGCGATTGCCAATATCCGGGAGATGGCCGAGGATACCTCCCTGGAGGTGCGTTTTGAGGGCAGCTCGGCCAACCCATACAACAATCGGAAAAGGATCGAATTTTATGTGGATGAGAAAGGGGTGGCATACTGGATCAACCCTGAAAACAACGAGATCGTGAACGTTGATTTTTCTGGAAGCAGGGTTCCAATCCGGGTGACTCCCCGCCTTGGACAGGAGGAACTACGTGCTATCGCCGAAGGGTTTTTAGCGGAGCATGTGAGCAACTTCGAGCAGGTCAAAGCGGAGTACCAACATAGAATACTCGACTGTCGGGAGGGGGAAGACTTCTGCACCTTCCGCTGGGAGAAAGACAAGGCTGCATACACCGTGAAGAACGAGATGCCGCCCTTTGTACAGGTAATTGTGTCAGTAGCTGGCGAGATTGCTGGCTTCACCAACACCCAGAGCCTCTATGAGGAGGAGTGATCGTATGAAAAAGCAGCAAGTTACAAAAATCTTGCGGGAAATCGCTGAGCAGGAGGTGCCTGACAATGTAGACCTGTGGCCGGCGATTCGGGCGCGGGTACAGCCACAACGACGCTCATCCCGCTGGGCACAGTTGATGCCCGCCACCCGTCTGGGCTGGGCCTTCATGGCCTTGGTCCTTTGCCTGGCCTTTGGGGCCGTGGCCTACGCCGTGGCCCCCGTTGTGAGCCGGCTGTTCCAGCAGGAAGCTGGCCTGCGGCACGTTGAGCAGGCTAACCTGGTCCAGGAGCTCAACCTGAGCCAGACGGTGGATGGCGTCACCGTCACCCTGGAGCGGGCCTACGCCGACGCCAACCGCATCGTTATCGGCTTCACCATCAAAGATCCCAACGGCCAGCGGTATGACGCATACCGCCGCCTGACGCTGACCGATGCAGCCGGCACCGTCTTTTCGGGGACAATTGGATTTGGGGTGACCGGCCAATCCGATATTCTCCAGGTCTCGCTCCCCCCCGGCGAAGGGGCTGACGTAATTTGTTTCGATGCCGCCCCTGTGGAAGGTGCGCCCGTCGAATTGGATTTGCGGCTGGTGATGGAGCTGGAGAAGTTTGTGCTGCCCCCGGCCGCCCTCGAACCCTCTTCCACCCCGGACAGTCCGCCAGCCGAACCGCCGATGGTGGTGGTATTGGAGCCGCTGCCAACACCCGAGGAGGAAGCCATCGTGGGTCCCTTCACCTTCGACTTCAGCGTGCCCTTCATCCCCGGACGGGTAGCCGAGG
>CAYNWI010000549.1:0-1718 GCA_964400825.1 uncultured Anaerolineae bacterium
TCCTGGGCGGATTTGCCGCCCTGCGGCTGGTCCCGGACCTGGCAGACCCAGACATGGCCCTCATTGCGCTGGGGACCGCGCTGCCTGCCGCAGCCAAAAGTATCTTCTTCGTGGGTCTGCTGGCGGCGATCATGAGCACCGTGAATTCTTTCCTGCAGTCCGGGGCCTCCAGCCTGGCATACGACGTGTTTCGGCATTTCAGGCCCGCAATCAGTGAAGGGAGATTGTTGACCCTTTCCAGGTTGTTGGTCATCGTGCTGGGCATATTAAGTCTGAGCCTGGCCCTGTGGTTTCAGATGATCGTACCGGCGCTACTGTTTACATTGAGCATGTGGACGGCGGGGATCCTGGTTCCCACCCTGGCGGCACTGACGGGGAGGAAGCTGAGGAAGGATACGGCACTGTACAGCCTGCTGGGAGGGGCATTGTCCTCCCTGGCGTGGAAGATCGTGCAGCCCTTTGACGTAGACGCCCTGTTCGTCGGACTTGGCTTTTCTTTGCTCGTGGCGATAGCCTTGGAGGTTTTTCACGCCTATGCCCACCGATGAGATGGTCAACTCAAAGCATGTTAAAGAAGAAAGAACCCCCACCGTTGGATATCGGGGGGCGATGGGCTGCGCTCCCCTCCTCGGCCTCAACATGCATCCCAACTGGCTGGTGGGCGGCAGAGCCGAGGATTTCCTCCTCCCTCTGAAAGAGCTTGGACTGAGCGTCCTGGAATTCACGCTGAACCCCTCCGCCCCCGACCGGCCAGAGATGTACTCCCTGATCGAAGAATGTCACCGACTGGGGTTCAGGGTCACTTTTCACGCCCCGTACAAAGACCCCCATAATCCCGCTGGCTTCTCTGGGGCAAAGAGGGATGAAGTCGAGCGGCTCTACCGACCGGCCCTCGCCTACGCCGCTCGTGTTGCCGAGGAGGCGGGACCTACCAGCCTTGTCGTCCACGGGGCCAAAGGAAACGGCCCTCGTGAGGAACTGCGCCGTGACACGAGGGCTTTTCTAGGTTGGATCGTGGAGGAGTTTGCGAACCTCCGTCCTTGTATTGAGCTCCTGGTCAAGGAAGAGAAAGCGAACAAGATTGGGGACAACAAGGCCGAGTTAGTGGAAATCGTCGCCGGCCTGGGCTTGCCGAAGGTTGGCATCTGCTGGGACCTGGGCCACGATGCCCGCAACGGCTCGCTGCCCGCCCCGCCCGGCTTCATCGCCTCGGTCCGCCACGTTCACCTCCACGATATCGCCCCCGATGGTACTGACCACTCTCCCCTCATCTTCGGCACTGTTCCCTACGAGGAGCGGCTGTGCCAATTGAGCCAGGTCGGCTACCAGGGAGCAGTGATCTTAGAGGTGAACGGCTACCTTGTCGCCAAGTTCGCTGCCGTCAAGGGAATATCCCCCTTCCAAATCCTCCAGGACAATCTATCGCTATTAGCACAGCTTCTCGAACCCCCGCTGCGATAATTTCTACTTGGGAATAAAAACACAACGCGCTCATATTGCTAACTAATCGCGCCTCCGCGGCCGGTACTGAATCGCCTCGGCCAGGTGGTGGGTCTGGATGTCCGGCGCACCCGCCAGGTCGGCGATGGTGCGAGCCAGCTTCAGAACGCGATGAAACGCCCTGGCGCTCATGGCCAGTTGTTGCATGGCCGCCTTCAGCAGGCTGCGCCCCGCCTCGTCAACCCCACAGTACTCCCTGACCTCAGCCGGACCCATGT
>CAYNWI010000550.1:0-1715 GCA_964400825.1 uncultured Anaerolineae bacterium
ATCTGTCTTCGCCCCTGGCCTGGCGAACACCCGGTATGTCAAGACCGCCGCTACGATCACCAAGACAACTTGCACCAGCAGTGTCGCTTCGTTGTAGGCGCCAACTTGCGTCCAGAATGTTTCCGTGCTCATTGTCATAACCTCCATCCTGACTATTTGTTGTTCTTGCCGCGTCGGGCCAGCCGGACGATGCCGGCCACGAAATTCACCCTCGGCACCCGTTCCATGTAGCGCCTGTACGCATCGCCAAACTTCTCGATGCAGTACTGGTCTGTTTTGAAGGTGTCTGCGTAGACCAACACCAGCGACGCCAGGCCCAGGATCACACTGGACCAATGTTGCGCGATCAACATGACGCCCAGGTTTATCAACAGCCAGGCCGTGCCGCCCTGTGGATGGCGCACGATGGCGTAGACGCCGGTATCAACCAGGACCGTGGTCTTCATGTAGCTTTCCCCATCCGCCACGCCGCCCTTCCTGCGGAACGTGATCACAGGCAGCAGGCCGAAGATGCCCGAGGTCCACAAGCAGATCCATCCAGCCCACTCGAGTGCTTCGGAGCCAGGCTGATGAAGGAAGAAAGCCAGAACGATCTGTGCCACCGTCAGCACGCCTGCGATGGATGACAGCAGAAAGGGGTGCAGACTGTAGAGAAACTCCTCAAAGCGCTTCATCATCCTTATGCCTCCTTGAACCGGAACAGCTTCAGCCCCACTCCGAAGCAAACCGCACCGTAGAGAACCAGAACCCCGATGTCCACCCACACGTCAGATAGGCTCCCGCCCAGGATCATCAGCCGGTTGTACCCCTCCATCGCCCAGGCGACGAGGGTGACGCGAGCTACCTGTTGTACCCCCTTGGGCATCAAGAATAGTGGGTACCAGGAACCGCCAATGGCCGAGGAGCCCAGGATAACCAGGGTGGTGATGGGGTGGATCTGCTTGCGCGAGCGGATCACCGCCACCAACAAGATGCCCAGGCTGGTGGTGGCCCAGCAGGTGGCCAGGGTGATCAAGGCCAATCCCAGAAGCGAACTTCCCAGCTTGACGTGGAAGACGAGCGCGCCGGCGAGGAACATCAGTGCGATCTGGCCCACGCCCATGAGGAACTGGGCCAGGAGCTTGCCGCCTAGTAGTGACCACTGAGGGATGGGAGCGATGAGCAACCGCTTGAAGGTACCCCGCTCCTTCTCCTCCAGGATGCCGCCGGCCGCCGAGAGCACGGTGAACATGGCAAACATCACCGCGTAACCCGGCACCACCTGGCCGAAGATGTCGAACTCTTCCTCCTCTGCGCTCCCAACCGTCGTAATCTGGGCCTGGACCGGCGGATCCTCCAGCCGCTCCAGGGTCGTGGCTACCACCCGATTGGCGATCCCCTCGTAGTCCAGGTCGTAGCTGCCGGTGGCCCGCTGCACCTCGCTGATGGCCACCTCCACCGTCGTCTGCACGTTGGAGAAGCCGCTGGTGACACCCCGCACCATCCCCTCCAGCAGTGGGGCGGCCTGTCCGCCGGGGACGACGACCAACTCCAGGGCGGTGGGCTGACCGGACGTGATAGCAGTGCTGAAGTCCGAGGGGATAACCACCGCGCCGGCCCGCTGGCCGTCGGTCACCAGTTGGCGAGCCGTCTCCTCGTCATAGTCCGTCTCTACCTGCAGGTTCTCCGTCTGCGACAGGATGTCCAGCACCATAGCGGCCATCTCGCCCCCGTCG
>CAYNWI010000551.1:0-1712 GCA_964400825.1 uncultured Anaerolineae bacterium
TGGACAAGAACATCGCCGAACTGCGCAGGAAGTTGGAGCCGAATCCGAGTGTGCCACAGTACATTCTAACCGTGCGGGGCGTCGGCTATCAGTTTCGGGAGCACCCCCCCTCTTTTCCCCCCAAGTTGGGGGGGAGGAAGGGGGAACAATGAGTGGACCGGTGATCCATGTCTCTTTCGACCCCATAGGGGCAGCCATCCTCTTGCTTGCGCTTCTGATGGTCGCCGCAGGACTGGTGCTGCTCACCTCGTGGTATTGGAGAAGGCGGCTGGCTCGACCCTCCATGGTGGGGCAATTGGACGCGCTGCTGGACAACCTGCCTCTGGGGCTTTTGCTCACCGACCGACAGGGGCAGGTGCTCTGGTGCAACCCGGAGGCCCGTCAATTGCTTTCCTTGGATCGCGCTTCGCCTCGACTGGATGGCGGTCTGGTCGCCGTCGTGAAACGAGTAGCTGAGTCCCGCCAATCGGAACTGCACGAGCTTCAGCCCTCGGATGGCGTGCGGCTTCAGTTGCGGGCCATGCCCCTGGGCAGCTCGTCTCCTCCTGGGGATAGGGTGATCTGCATGGTCACGGACGTTTCAGAGCGACGCCATCAGGGGGAATTCTACCGCAGCTTCATCCAAAACATCTCCCACGAGCTACTGACCCCCCTGGCGGCCATCGCCGGCCACGTCGCCAACATCAAGGAATGTTCCATCGAAGAAGTCGAGAGCTGGCGGCTTTCGCAGGACATCATCGAGCGAGAGGTGCGGCGGCTCACTGGCCTGACCAGCAATCTGCTCCTCCTCTCCCGATTGGAGTCGGGCGTCCCGCTGCGCTTGGAGCCCACCAACATCGGGGTTGTGGTCGAGGAGGCCGTGGCCGGGCTTCTCCGGGTGGCGCAGGCGAAGGGGATCGAGCTATCCATCCAGAGCCCCCCTCGGCTACCCCGTATCCCTGCTGACAGGGATCGGATCAAACAAGTCTTCATCAACCTGCTGGATAACGCGGTCAAGTACTGCCCTGAGGGAAGTGAGGTGCAAGTCCGGCTGCAGACGGACGGAGAGGGCATCGTCGTCGAGGTGGCCGACGACGGGCCGGGCATCCCGCCAGAGGACCTTCCCCACATCTTCGACAAGATGTATCGGGTGGAAAAAGAGGGAACCAGGGCCGTGAAGGGGAGCGGTCTGGGGCTGTCCATCGTAAAGAGAATCGTGGAGCTGCACGGCGGGCAAATCGCGGTGGAAAGCGTAGAAGAGGCAGGGACCGCGTTCAGGGTGAGGTTGCCGTTGGCTGGTGAACCAATGTGAAGAAACGGGGACAAAATCGTTACAAACCCGTAACATTCGTCGGTACGGGCGTAACCATTTTGTGATAGAATGTAGATGTGGGCGGAGGGGAGACCTAAAATCATGGGCAGCAGCAACGACAGGCTAAGCTTGACTCGTGTCCTGGCGCTCATCTTGGTGGGCGTTACGGCCCTGGCGGGGTGCACCCACATTCAGGTGAGTCTGGACAGGACGACACCCGATCTCAAGGCGACTGAGACGGCGATAGCACGCAGCGCTGTGGCGACAATCACTGCACAAGTGCCCAGCCCTACCTTCACATCAGCAGCTACAGCTACGCCGAGGCCCGTAGCTACGCCTGCTGTGACCCCAACTGCCGCACCCACTGTGACGCCCACAGCCACACTGACCAAGACACCTACAGCGACCTACACCCCAACGC
>CAYNWI010000552.1:0-1707 GCA_964400825.1 uncultured Anaerolineae bacterium
TCCTGGGCTCCACCATTCGCGGGGCGGTGTTGAAGTATCTCATCGAGGCCCACTGCCCGCCGGATAGGATCGCCGATCTGGGGCAACTCCATGATCCGCAGCAGGTGGCGGCCTATCACCTGGCCTGTGATCGCGATTGCCCGGCCAGACCGTTCTTCCAGCATCGGGAGCATATCTGGTTCACCTGCGCTGCTCTGGACGAGGAGAAGTTCGGGTCGGCCACGCGCATCGCGCTCTCGCGCCGCACCGCTTCGGTAGCCGAGGGTGGCATATTCAACGTGGAGATGGCCACTCCAGGCACCGAGTTTGCCTTCGAGGTTTTCCTGCTTGGCCCAGCCGCAACGTTAGTGGGAACTGTCGAGGATGCAGTGAAGGCGGTGGGGCGCTGGAGCGGGCTTGGTGGCCACCGCAGCGTCGGGTTCGGGCGCTTCGAGCTGCTGGATGGTCAGCCCCAAGTGGACGGGTTCGACGATCGAATCACCAGTGAATTGCTTTCCTGGCCTCAGGTGAGCTCGTCCCCGACGTTGGCCTTCCTCACCCCGTTGGTGTTGGGGGAGGAGGTGGGGCTGGAGAAGTTGACCGGCGAGGGACTGGCGGCCTGGTTGGCGGCGGAGATTCGGCGCACTGCTTCGCAGGTGAGTGCTGACGACTTACTCCCCTTGCCTATCGAGCGGGTGGATTTCCGGCTCAAGCCGGAATTCGTGGGTCGCTTCTCGTACGAGCGGGGCTTGCGGGAGAACCGCCTGGTGGCCTGGCAAGGCAGTCAGATGACGCTGCATCCGGAAAACGGGGCTGCGCTGGACAGCGAGCAACTGGCACTGGCCGCCGTTCTGGGCATCGGCGAATGGAACCACTGGGGCTTCGGGCGTTTCAAGCTGCAGGCGGGCGTAGCGTAAGGCGGCTGTAACCGGCCAAGGTAGCCCGAGGCTAAAGCCGTCGGGCTGAGAGAGCAAAGCACCCTGAAGGGCGCTAATCCAGGGCGCTTCAGCGTCCTTTGCCCTTTCAGCCTGGAGCTTGAGAGCTTGAGCTCCAGGCCATTCCTGAGGCGAGGTCATCCGCGAGGGGTTGAGCTCTTGAACCAGGCCGGATATTGAGCAGAGGCACGCCATGCTTGATCAATTTCGCCTGGCTGTCTATCGCTTCACGCTGCGTCCACGGGAGGAGATGATTCTGCCCGTCTACAAGGGCGCGGTGTTGCGGGGCGGCTTCGGCCACGTCTTCAAACGCACTGTCTGCTTTCAGCCGCAGACGATGAGTTGCCGCGGCTGTATTCTGCAGTATGACTGCCCCTACCCAGCGGTGTTCGACCCCAGTCCGCCGCCCGACGCCGAAGTGCTCCGCACCTACTCGGATGTGCCGCTGCCCTTCGTCATCGAGCCGCCGTTTGACCGTCGCACTCGTTACGGGCCGGAGGAGACGCTGAGCTTTCGGCTGGTGCTCATCGGGCAGGCCATGGCGCGGCTGGCCTACTTCGTCGTCGTCTTCCAGCAGTTGGGGGAAGCGGGCCTCGGCTCACGGCGGGCCAAGTACGCGCTGGAGCGGGTGGAGGCGCTGAGGCCGTGGAGTGGGGAAGGTGTGGCCCTGTACGAAGATGGGGCGCTGGTGCGGGGTGCTGGCGGATTGATCGTGGATTACGACACAGTAGCTGAGCGGGCTGCAATGCTGGGCGCCGACGGCGCCGATACGATCACTGTGAACTTCCTGACC
>CAYNWI010000553.1:0-1704 GCA_964400825.1 uncultured Anaerolineae bacterium
GTTACGACCTGGTGGACGCTGTGCTGGCCCAGCGCGGCCACGATCCCTACCTGGCTTATCAGACCGTGCAAGAGTTTGTTCCCTGGGTGTTGCGCGACGACTGGATGGATCTGCTCAATGCTTATGCCCGTTGCGTGCGCATCGTGCGGAGCTTCGGAACCGAGTTCGAGCTGCGCCCAGACCAATTCGTCGAACCCTCCACCCAGCGCCTCTACGAGACATACCTGGTTTGCCAGCAGCAAGTAGGCCCGCAAAGCAGCATTGACCAGTTGTTCACCGCCTTCCAGCCGATGATCGAACCCATCACCACCTTCTTCGACGACGTGCTGGTCATGGCCGAGGACCAGGCCCTTCGGGAGAACCGCCTGGCCCTCTTGCAGCGGATTGCCGCCCTGACGAAAGGGACCGTGGATTTGACCAGAGTAGAGGGATTCTAACCTTGCCAAAACCGGCCGATGGGGATATAATTCAGGCCAGGAGGTAGCGATGACCAGTGTGGTGGTGGAACGGGAGAAGTTACCATTGAACATGTTGAGGTGGTTAGAGGCCGAAGGGCTTGATGATGGCCAAGCCATCGTGGTGATACTCACGTTTGATGAGAGGAAAGGGATCATAGTACAGCGGCTGGGAGATGTTGATCCGACGATGATGAAGCGCGTGCGTGCCGCTTCAGCACGGTATCACTCAGCTCTGGAGCGATTGGCCGATTCTTGACCAGAGCTAGCGTTGAGGACGACGTTGGGGGAGGGGGCAGAGATGTTTTGCAAAGAATGCGGGACTGAGATCCCAGAAAGCAGCAAGTATTGTCCAGAATGCGGGGCAAGGCTTGCCGAATCGCCTCCTGCACAAGAGGGAGGAATCGGTTGCTATGCCTGCGGTCAAACAGCAGTGGGCCAGTGTCCAGAATGTGGAAGGTTTTATTGTAGGGAGCACGGGGAGAAGGGGCTGTGCGCGCTGTGTGCAGCTGGAAGATTGAGGAAACTCGCCTGGGGAGCTGGGGCACTGGGCGCTTTCGCCGGCTTTATGTTCGGTAACAATGTCACCATGTGGTTCTGGGACGGGGCAGATAATTTTTTCAATATTCTCTTTTGGGTGGCTGGTTTGGGGACAATAGTGGGGGGGTACCTCGGGTTCAGATATGCATCACGGTTTGGCACCTTAGGTATCGCAATCGCCTCCCTAGGGCTGATTCTTGGTTCATGTTGGACGAGCACCTTTACAGGTGGAGTTCTGCATGGTATATCGGCGGGGCGAGTAAACGAGGCAGAAGCAACAAGGAAGATTTGGACGACTTTGCCTGTGGGCTGGGGAATAGTCATTCTGATAGTGGGAGGGGCGCTTTGGTTCTTTCGCCGAAGAGAGAAGTAATCATTGAACGAGCAATGCCTTATGATTGACCAGGGAGACGTAAGATGCCGACAATAACCATTGACAATGTTAGGGACTGGCCGCCAGAGAGATTTGAGGCGGCGCTGCGCGAGGCGATAGAGAGCACATCGCCAGTTGATGTTCTCATTGCCACAGTTGAACGGCTTACGCGCTACGAGGAAACGTTTGGGATGAAAACCCCGGAATTCTATGAGAAATTCATGCGGGGTGAGATGGGGGACGCCAAGGACTACATTGCCTGGGCTGGCACCTATGAGATTTTCCAGCGCCAGAAGAAGAGGCTGGAGGTCACCTTGATGAATGTAGCCATGCAGT
>CAYNWI010000554.1:0-1702 GCA_964400825.1 uncultured Anaerolineae bacterium
CACTCGGCGTTGCAGACCTTGAGTCCCTCAAAGTCAGTCAGGACGGCCCAGGTGACGCCTTTGAGCCAGGCGTAGTTGATGGCCTGCTGCGCCCAGCGGGGGTCCTCCAGGTTTTCGGGGATTTTCTTGGTCTCCAGGAAGAAGCGAGGGATGCCGCCCAAGCGGAAGGCAAAGTCCACGTAGCCACGCGATACCCTCTCCTCGGGGCTTACCTGGCGGGTGTCTTCGATGTTCCAGCCCAGGGCACGGAAAAGGGGCAAAACGAACTCCTGCCGGGTGGCGGGTTCATTGTACCGCTTGCGGTTGCGGGCGCTCAGCCTGGCGAATCGCTCCACCAGCCCTTCGACCTCGATTTTAGCATCAGCGTAGGATACAGCCATGCTACTTTTCCCCATTCTGGCTACCTGCGTATAAAAGACGCCAACCTCAGGGCACGCAAGAGCACGGATAAATGAACCACTGATGCCGCTGAGAGCACTGAAGACACTGAGGGAAGCACCACCTTCAGTGGCCTCAGTGCTGTTCAGCGCGGTCAGTGATTCCAATGATCACCGTTTCTTCCCAAAACCCTCAAACTATGCTATAATCTTCCTCAGGAGGTGAACGAAATGACCGACAGAACCCCGTCTTTCCGCTGTTACGCCTACCGCCGAGACCCAGACCGCTATATCGCTTATTGTTTAGACCTCACTCTGATAGGAGAAGGAACAACGATGCGGGAGGCCATTGGCGACCTGGAAGAGGCAATGTTAGGCTACCTCGAATCCGTCTCCGATTTAGGCTGGGAGAAAGACCTCATTCCACGTCGAGCACGTCCCGGTAGGTGGGTGGAGTTCTATAAACTCTTCCTGATCCACATCCTCAGAGCCCTTTTCAGCGGCGAACTCGGCAACTTCCAGACCTTCCAAGAGCGTTTTGAGGATAGGGTTCTGGTCTATGCCTAAAAAGTACCCTCTTCTTACCCCCGCCGAAGTCATTGCTATTCTCCTCGCCAGGGGGTTCGTCCTCCATCGCACCAGTGGAAGCCATGCCCACTATCGAGGCACTATCAAAGGCGTCAAATGCCTGGTGACCGTAGATGTGCACTACAAAGACTTCGACGTGGAACGCATCAAAGACATGATTCAACAAGCCAATCTGTCCCGCGGGGAGTTCTACGGCAGCACCAAAAGAACCGCCAAAAAGATCAACCTCATCGCCCCAGAACATCCGATCCCTCTCAAGTAGTCCCCTCTTATCCTCTCATCCTCATAAACCCAATCCAAGTACCCCTCTTCCCGCATCCGCTCGAACTTGGCCAGGCTGGCGGCGTTGAACCACTGATGCCGTTGAGAGCGCTACGCTCAGTGGCCTCAGTGCTGTTCAGCGCGGTCAGTGATTCCAGCGCATACAAAACGCCAGCCTCAGAGCACGCAAGGGCGCGGCCGTGGCTGGCGTTAATGAACCATGCCCATTTTCCCCTCGCCTCAGAATTGCGGCTTGAGTAGATAGTCATCATACACTCCCTCATCTTCGGGTGCGTAACTGTTCAGGAATGCGCTATGACTGCGGATCGGTATGGGGAGAGGGCGTATTGTGATAAGCCAACGCCCCGTGTTGACATGGGCGATCAACGATTCTGGCAGGGTTAGCTTTTCGCCAGGTTTAAGTTCAATTTCGTAGGTCAGGTTGACCAAACTGTTTTTCATGTCGAGCACCTCCT
>CAYNWI010000555.1:0-418 GCA_964400825.1 uncultured Anaerolineae bacterium
AAGAGCTTATCGTTGAACAGGTTTGTCATTCTGAGCGAAGCGAAGAATCTCGTTCACCCAAGGCAGAGACCCTTCCCTCCGCTCAGGGTGACACGGGAAGTTATATTTTTACGGGTACTAACCATGCGCGGCTGCGGACGTCACCGCTCAGTGCTGCTGAGGTCCGGACCGTTGAGGTGCTTTTCGCTGATTCGCCGATTTGCTGATTCGATGGAGGATAAATGAGTCGAACCCGGATTGTGTTTTTCGTTGTCGTGTTGGCGGCGGTTCTCATCGTCGCTGGCTCCTTCGTTGTGCGCTGGCTGGGCCAACAAGAGGGCGTGGTGACAGCGCCAGCTAAAGAGAAGCTAGAAGTGCGCATCGTCTGCGCTCTGCCGGTAGAGCCGTGGGTGCGAGAGGCGGCCAGGCAGTTCAACCA
>CAYNWI010000555.1:428-1701 GCA_964400825.1 uncultured Anaerolineae bacterium
TGACTGGAGGATAAATGAGTCGAACCCGGATTGTGTTTTTCGTGGTCGTGTTGGCGGCGGTGCTCATCGTCGCTGGCTCCTTCTTTGCACGCTGGCTGGGCCAGCAAGGGGGCGTGGTGACGGCCCCAAGTAAAGAGACCCTGGAGGTGCGCATCGTCTGCGCTCTGCCGGTGGAACCCTGGGTGCGGGAGGCAGCTAAGCAGTTCAACCAGGAGAAGCACAAGCTGGAGGGCCAGCCCATCGAGGTGAGCGTGATCCCCATGGACGGGCTGACGGCGATGGGTCGCTACGAGCGGGAGGAGATGGATCCGCTGCCCACCGCCTGGATCCCCGACAGCCGCTACCTGGTGGAGCTGGTCAACGCCGCCTACAAAGAGAAGCTGGGGCGGGATGTCTTCCTCACCGACGGGGAGTACCGTGCGCGTCCTATCGCGGTCTCCCTGTTCTCCTGGGGCATCTACTCTAGCCGCGCCGAGGTGCTGCGCGCCAAGTACGGCGAGATAGACTGGCGGGCCATCCACGACGCGGCCACAGCCAAAGGGGGCTGGCCCGAACTGGGAGGCGATTCAAGCTGGGGTTTCTTCAAGCTGGTGGTGCCCAACCCCCGCAAGAACGTGGGCGGGCTGGCGGCCATGGTCGCTGCGGCTGGCGAATACTACCAGAAGACCAACATCAGCACCGCCGACGTGACGGACCCCGAGTTCCAAAAGTGGCTGGGGGAGCTCATGGGCGCTGTGACCGATTTCTCCAGCCTGGGGTCCTACTCGGTGGAGAACCTGGCCCTGTTCGGCTACTCCATGGGCGATGGGGGACAACTGCTGGAAAGCGATCTCCTGGCCAACATGGCCGGCATCCAGACCCGCTGGGAGGACCCGCTGGTCATCGTCTATCCCCAGTATCTCACCTGGTTCGATTTCCCCTTCACCGTCTGGATGGGGCCAGAGACCACAGCTTTGGAGAAGAACGCCGCCCTGGAGTTCGAGAAGTACCTGCTGACGCCTGAGGTGCAGCAGTTGGCCGTCGAGCGGGGCCTGCGCCCGGCCAACCCTGAGGTGCCCGTCACGGGCCAGGACAGCCTGTTCGTTCGCTGGCAGGAGCAGGGGGCCATGACCATCGTGCCTCGTACCACCGCCATGCGCTCGCCCGATCGCGACGTGCTGATGGCTCTCCTGCGCTGGTTCGATCTCAACGTGGCCCAGAGGTAGGGGGGATAGATGAGACGTAAGAGAGACTCCCGTAATCCGATATGGGTCATTCTGTTCGTGGTGTCCGT
>CAYNWI010000556.1:0-1692 GCA_964400825.1 uncultured Anaerolineae bacterium
AAGCCTCCGGCCTGTTGGAAATAGGTGAACTGAGTGATCTCCTGCCCGTCGAGCCAGACCTCCCAGCCCAGGCCCCAGGCGCCCAGAGCTGGCGACGCCCAGTTATCCTCCACGAAGCGGATGTCGTGCTGGCGGCGGCTGATGCCCAGGGCTTCCAGGCTATCCAGGTAGATTTCCTGAGGATTGCCTGGATCGGGCTTGAGGATCACCTGATATTGATACCACTGCTGCCAGCGGTTGGGATTCTCGCCATAGCGTCCATCGGCCGGGCGAACCGAAGGCTCGACGTAGGCCACGTTCCAGGGCTCCGGCCCCAGCACCCGCAGGACTGTAGCTGGGTTCATCGTACCTGCACCAACCTGGACGTTATAAGGTTGCCAGATGAGGCAACCCTGATCGGCCCAGAACTGGTTCAGGCGTAGGATAGCTTCTTGAAAGGTCAGTGGTCTTTCCATAATCACTCTCGTTTCCTCGTTAGATTTCCAGATAAGAGTACTCGTCAATGTGCAGGGCTAGTCGGATAGACATACGGCTTGCTCTCCAGGAAAAAGGTCACCAACCGCTCCCCATCGCTGACTATGTGTTGGGCTTGCTCTATGGCTTCCGTTAACCCTCTGTGCCCACCGCCTATCCCAATCACTTGCTTTTTGTAGACCACTACCCATTGATCAGGATACTGCTCCGTGAGTTCGGCCATGTGCTCGAACAACCAGCGTTCGTCCTCCCAAAAGCGAGCGGGCAATGGCTCAAGCTTAACTGGGTGACGGCGCACCATCTCGGTGAACTTCTCAATGCTCATCTCATCAGTCGTGTAAATCGGCATTTGTACACTCCTCCAAGACCTCCTCGAAGTGGAGCTCGGCAGCCTCCTTGATATTTCCCATCAGCTCGTCCAGGGTCCTCCCCTGGGTAAAGACATCGGCCCCGATGCCCCTCGCACACCAATATTCGCCATCGAAATACATCTCAAATTTAGCCAACATTTGATTCACCTCTGTTTCCCACCCATTGCCCGCGCAAGGTTTTGAGAAACGTCACCGACTTCAAATTCCGTTCCAAGATGTAGGTTATGTAATGATACATCATCGTTTCTAGCTCTCTGTGCAGCGGACGACCGAGACGAAGACGACTGCAGGTTTCGTAATCCCTGGTCTGCAGGAAGCGCAACACTTTCAGAGCGGTCAGGGTTATCTCCTGTGCTCCCCGATGGTTCTGGCCACAGTTGGGACAGAGGATACCACCATCGGCAGCACTGAAG
Organism: uncultured Anaerolineae bacterium; assembly: GCA_964400825.1. Classification (GTDB taxonomy): domain Bacteria; phylum Chloroflexota; class Anaerolineae; order VGOG01; family VGOG01; genus CAYNWI01. The sequence continues at coordinate 1,259 of CAYNWI010000556.1, forward strand.
AAATTGGACACTGGTTCGATTTGACGGCGGCAAGCCACGCACTGAAAGAGCTGAGGACGATAGCCTAGCAGAGACAAAAGGCGCAACTCAAAGAAGCGGGTCGTCAGATCCAGGTCGGAAGCGCCGCCCAGCCAACCCAACATGGCCAGCAAAAGGTCGAAGAGAGGGCGGTTCTCAATCCCTTCTTCCACAAAAAGATCTAGCAGTTCGGCAGCATAGTAAGCGTAAGTGGTGCGCAACAAGTCCTCTCGCAGGGGCCGGAAGGCGTGGACGGTCTCGGCCTGGGTCACGATGTCCAGGCTTCGCCCCCTGGCGATGAGGAGTTGGCTGTGGGTGAATAGCTCCACGTGCCCACTCTTGCGGCTGGTGGGCTTGCGCACCCCCTTGGCAATGGCTCTGATCTTGCCCAGCTTGGGCGTGTAAAGGGTCAACAG
>CAYNWI010000557.1:0-1685 GCA_964400825.1 uncultured Anaerolineae bacterium
CAGTTTCAACCCATTCGATCCGATGCAGGATACTGAAAGTCCATCAGCGCAATGGCCTTGATCTCGGCTTCCTCCAGGTTTCAACCCATTCGATCCGATGCAGGATACTGAAAGAATAGTGCTCAGCCCCGCGCCCGCCATCTCCACCAGTTTCAACCCATTCGATCCGATGCAGGATACTGAAAGTGGTAATGCCGACGATGGCTGCACTATCACACCAGCCGTTTTCCCCACCCGCGTGGGGGTGAACCGTGAAGGGCCAGTGTAAGTCTGCTGGCTCTCTTTTGTTATTGTTCAAGGCGTTGGCCTTCCCTCGATTGTTCCTCCTCTAATCTGACTGTTCACCGCAAAGTTAGTTGACCTCTACACCTCATTCTGTTATAATAGGCTCGTATAGGCTATCCGAGCCAAATTCCAAAATTCACAGGAGGTGTACTTATGAAAGGACGAGCTATTCTTATCAGCGTGCTGGCTCTGGGGTTGATGTTGGCCCTGGCAGTGGGACTGACCCAGGCTCAGGAACCGGGGCCACAAGGCGAGGTGGGTGTCAAGGCGGCTCCTGTAGGTGCCACCTTCACCTACCAGGGCCGCCTGACCGATGGCGGTGGTCCGGCCAACGGCAGCTACGACTTTCAGTTCAAGCTCTACGACGCTGCCGGCGGTGGGGCATGGGTGGGCACCATTCCCAAAGATGATGTCACTGTGACCGACGGCCTGTTCACGGTGGAGCTGGGCTTCGGCAGCGCCTTCACGGGCGATGCCCGCTGGCTGGAGATCGGCGTGCGGCCGGGCGCGAGCGCTGGCGCTTACACTACCCTCATGCCCCGCCAGGCCCTCACCGCGACGCCCTATGCCCTTTATGCCCTGGGCGCGCCCTGGTCTGGCCTCGCCGGCATCCCGCCCGACTTCGCCGATGGGGTGGACGATGACACCCTGGGCGGGCTGTCGTGCAGCAACGGGCAGGTGGCCAAGTGGAACAGCGCAACCAGCCAGTGGCAGTGCAGCAACGACGAGACCAGCGCGGGCGGCGGCGGCTGGTCCCTGACCGGCAACGTAGGCACCAATCCCGCCACCAACTTCCTGGGCACCACCGACACCCAGGCCCTGGAGCTGCGGGTGAACAGCGCCCGTGCTCTGCGCCTGGAGCCCAACGCCTACAGCCCCAACCTCATCGGCGGCTCCAGCAGCAACAGCGTGACCAGTGGCGTAGCGGGTGCCACCATCGGCGGTGGAGGTGCTGCTGATGATGGCTGGGGCAATCTGGTGCCTAACCGTGTGACCGATGACTACGGCACGGTGGGGGGTGGCGGAAACAACCAGGCCGGTGATAACGCAGGGGCAACAGACGATGCCTCCTACTCGACTGTCGCCGGGGGGCTGGGCAACACAGCCAGTGGCGCGACTGGCTTCAATGGAGGGGCTGCCACCGTCGGGGGGGGCTATTGGAACACTGCCAGCGGCGGAGGTGCCACCATCGCCGGAGGCGTATGGAACATCGCTAGTGGGAACGAAGCTACCATCAGCGGGGGACTGGAAAACACCGCCAGTGGGGAGCAAGCCACTGTTGGCGGGGGCGGGGGCAACACCGCCAAAGGTGACCATGCCACTGTTGGCGGGGGATTTCTCAACCACGCCGATGCACTGACGGTGACCATCGGCGGCGGTGAATACATCAGCGTGACGGG
>CAYNWI010000558.1:0-1682 GCA_964400825.1 uncultured Anaerolineae bacterium
GGGTGCAGTTGCTCTCGTTTACCACCACTTCCTTATCCGCAGAGATCATCAAATGAGTCCATAGGTTGGAAGTGGCGCCGGCTTCGTGCATTTCAGGGAAAGGTTCTTGTGTGTTTGTTGCCCCTGCTCTCTTGTTCTATCATGAACGAATTCGATAAACGCATTCCAATCATCGTTCACTTCAATGCAGCGAAGTTGCAGCAAGTGCTCGGCCCGCTCTTTGATCCAGCGCATGCCACCACTGTCAAAGCGCTTGGCGATGACGTAGTTCACTGCGCCCTCGACCGCCCCAGACGAAATCTCCAAATCTTGCTCGCGCAGTGTCTTGTAATCCATCTTATCCACGCGCTTGTCGAGATAGTCCCGCACTTTCTGCAAGCAATCTCTGACGCTTCGCTCGCCCGGGTCGATTTGGGCGAGACGTTTGTCAATCTCGGCTACGATCTCTGCCGCCCGTCCATCATACAACGCCTCTTTTTGCTCATTCAGCCAGGCAATCAGTTCATCGCTGCCTTCTTTGTAAAGACACTGGCCGGCATCCCAGAGGTATTCGGTCACATGGTAAACATCGATGGTGTGAATGGCCTCAGGGAAGAATTCTTCGATGTAGCGCTGCAGATCGTTGTCCCCATCGGTCACGATCTGGATGAGTTTTCCGCTCCCCGGCCCAAAGCCGCGTTTGTTCGCTTCACGCCGGGCGATGGCGACCGCATGGCGTTTGGGAGCATAGGAGGCGTATACTTTCTTGTTGATCGGTCCTTCCAACTGGCCGCCCGCACTGCGCCTCAGGGTGTACATGGTCACGATGGTGGCCATCTTCCCATTCTTGGCCTTGTCCCCCTTCTGGCGCCGCTTCTTGGAGCCGCGCCGTTGCCGTGCTGCTCGGCCACGATGCCGCTGGGAGCCTGGATGCGGATTCGTCCTCCGCGGGCCACGTCGTTTTTCCAACTCTTCCTCTGTGGCCGTCGGTGTGGCTTTGCTGTCGATCTGGATCACCAACACCTCCCCATCCCCGTCTGGCGCGGGGGCGCTTTCAAACCACGCCGCTGTATGCCGACCCAGTCCCAAGACCATGCCTTCGATGCTTTCTTGGGCCGGCGTCCAGTGCAGAAACAAGCCCAAGATCAGGGTTGTTTGGGCGTAACTGACCTTGGTGGCAATCCGCGTGGCATAACTTCGCAGCAACATGCTGAAGCCATCGCTGGTCAACCCCAGTTCCACATCCAGGGGATAATATCCACCGTCTTTGCAATAGAAGTAGGTGCGCCAATAGCGGATCTTCCCAAAGAAGGTCCCCAGCCGCCGAGCATGGGAGCGATGCCGCTTATACCCTGGCTGTGGCTGGGGGTGCGTGGCCTGAAACTGCTCCTCGCGCATGCAGAGGAAGAGTTGGACAAACAGGCATCCCAGTGCCAGGACTCTGGGCACTAATTGGGTCTCGAACGCGAAGAAGGTGAGCGTCTGACAGGTCAAGACCCACGCTACCAGCGCTCCTACTTCTCGGGTGATGCTGGCTTTCACCTCCTCTGCTGTGGGAGCGGTGGCAACATTATCCGTGACTTCCGCCGGGGGAACAGGCAGATCCATTTCTTCCATTGGGCCTCCTCAACACGCTTTTGAGGCCCATTATGCCTCATCTCACCCGGTATGGCAATGACAGGTAAACAGGAGCGATTACACCC
>CAYNWI010000559.1:0-1682 GCA_964400825.1 uncultured Anaerolineae bacterium
TCTTTGGGCTCACAGACGCTTTCCTGCTGGGCACTAAGCCTGGGGTCGTGATGTGGGTGTTTATGGGCCTAATAGCGGCATTGTATGTGCATCGGGATTCGATAGCGAGAGAATTATCTGGAAACGAAGGCACGGAGGCAGGGAGGGAAGGAGACAATGGCCTGGAATCTGTAGGTAGTAGCGGCGAAGCTAGCGGCGGCTGGCTATCAAGTTGGTTAGGCACATTCCTGTTGGCCTTCGGCTGCTGGGCCCTGTTCTCCCTATTAGCCATTGCCGTCGTCGGCGACCAGCCCTACCTGGGTCTAGCCATTGCCCTGACTGGCGGCGTGATCCTGGGCTTCGTTTGTATGAGGCGTTTCGAGTCCAAACTGCAAGAGGGGACAAATGAGACAGAAGGTAGAAGTTTGACAAATTGACCTCGTTGTAGTAAAATGAGCATTGAAAGTGGTCAATCGAACAACATAGATGTTCACAAGGCGGTGTCCTGATGGTTCACTTCGACCGGGCTCAGTGCAAGCGACAGGCTCACCACGACGGTTCATCGAAGGGATAGCGGCGATGCTGGAAAGGCTTTTCACATCCAGGGTTCGGGTGCGGCTACTCACCCTGTTTCTCACCCATCCAACCGAGGCATTCTACATCCGCCAGATCGCCCGGCTCACCAGCGAGACATACAACAACGTCCGCCAGGAACTCCAAAACCTGGCCCAACTAGGTCTGATCCTGAGTGAACGTCGCGCCAATGCCACCTACTACCGGGCCAACACGGATCACTTCCTGTTTCCCGAACTCAAACGTATCATTTTGAAGACCGAGGCAGTGGGCGACAGGTTGAGGGAGGCACTCTCAGCATTGGGGAATGTCAGGGTCGCCTTTATCTACGGTTCCACAGCCAGGGGGACCGAGCTGGCTTCCAGCGACATTGACCTGATGGTCATCGGCGACGTGGACTTAGATGCTCTGGATAACGCCATTGATAGCATCGAAGCGGAAGTGGGTCGGGCGGTGAACTACACGCTTTTCAGCGTGGGGGAGTGGCAGGAGCGGGTGAGCCAGGGACATTCCTTTGTCACAGATGTTCTGACCCACGAGAAGGTTTTCCTGATCGGAGATGAGGATGACTTATCAACCCTTGGAACGAGCGGGGCTGATTGAGCCCTACCTGGTTCCCCAGGCAGAGATCAGAGACCTCCTGGAAGTTGCCCGCCGGGATGTAAGGACAGCCCAGGAGCTCATGAACATTGACTTGGACTGGGCCCTGATCGTGGCTTACAACGCCGCTCTGCAGGCTGGTCTGGCATTTATGTATGCCAAAGGCTATCGGCCCAGAGGCCCTGACCGGCACAAGACCGTGATCCGCTTTCTCCGAGCAACCCTCGACCCATCGTTCAAGTCAAAGCTGAACCGGCTCGACCGGGTACGAAAGAAACGCCACCGGGCCGTCTACCGCATGGCCGGAGCTGTCTCCGAGCGTGAAGCAAAGGGGACTATCGAGTTTGCCGAGGAATTTGTTGCCCTGCTTGCTGACCTCATTTGAGAAAGAACTGACACTCAGTTTTGTCTGTATGAGGCGTTTCGAGTCTGTAACCGCTTAGCCATCCCCAGACGGAGCGTTGGTCATAGAGCAGATGAACGCTGATTCACGCGGATTTAGTGGGCAAAGCGACCTTTTGATTTTGAGG
>CAYNWI010000560.1:0-1675 GCA_964400825.1 uncultured Anaerolineae bacterium
AGCTGAGGGAGGGAATGGGGGTTCACATCGCCTTCAAAGCCTCGGCGGTGCACGTGTTTTAGGACTTGGGTTGAGTAACCGCAGGCGTATCGAAACCGTAGAGTGTGACCTCAGGCATGGGGTAGTGCTTGACGTTATAAGTGAGCAGAGTCAGGCCGTGGATCACAGCGGTGGCGGCAATGATGGAGTCAACAAAGTCGAGCGTGATGCCCTTGGTCCGATGGTCTCGAATAAATGTGCCTGCCAGGTTGGCGATGGCCGGTGTGACATCGTAGGTTTTGAGGGAGTCAAGGAGAGCGTTAGTTTTCTTCTCCTCGCCCCGCCTCACCCCGGCCTGGATCTCGACGATAGATACCACCGAGCAAGCCAGGATGCCGCTTTTTGAAAGACTGGCAAGCAATTCTACTGTCTCTCCCTGATCGCGCAGTTGCCAGATCAAAACGTCAGAGTCCAGGAGATATTCAATCATTGCACAGCTCTTCTATCCTGGCGTTGGTGGAAGCGCGGAGTTCTCTGAGCCAGTTTCTCACATCCTCTTGGGTTTGCAGCTCAGGATGGCTCTCGTCAGTCCATGCACCTCTCGACTCCCGTAAGGCCCTCTGCTGCTTGAGCTGAAGTAGCTGTTGAGCGGTGGCCTCGGCGATGAAGCCGCTGCGCTCGCGGGGTGGCACCAACTCTCTCAGTTCGGCCAGGAGAGAGGAGGGCAGAAGGACGTTGATCCGTTCTTTTTTCCCTACCCGTTCAGCAATGGACATATCGGCACCTCCCTTTACACACTGATTATACACAATTTCTGTGGTTAGTCAAAATGCTGGATAGAGTGAAGTCCGATGTCATACTTAGATAACTTCAATCGCCCCATCAGCTACCTGCGGGTCTCGGTGACGGACCGCTGCAACCTGCGCTGCGTCTATTGCATGCCACCGGAGGGAGTCCACTGGCGTCCCCACGGGGAGATTTTGCGCTACGAGGAAATCGAGACCGTGGTGCAGGCCGCCGCCGAGCTGGGCATCAGCAAGGTACGGCTAACCGGCGGTGAGCCGCTGGTGCGCAAGGGCCTGGTGGACCTGGTGTCCATGATCAGCCGCATCCCCGGCATTGATGACCTGGCCATGACCACCAACGGCATCCTGCTGGCCCGCTATGCCGAAGAGCTGAAAGCGGCGGGCCTCCAGCGGGTCAACGTCAGCCTGGACACGCTGAAACCGGAGCGGTTCCGCACTATCACCCGCCTGGGCGAGCTGCCCGACACCCTGGCGGGCATCGCCACGGCAAAGGAGGCGGGACTGGTGCCCGTCAAGGTAAACACCGTGGTCATCCGCGGCCTCAACGACGACGAGGTGGTGGACTTCGCCCGCCTGACCTGGGCGCCCGATTGGCACGTTCGCTTCATCGAGGTGATGCCACTGGGCGATAACGTTGACTGGGCTGATAACGGCTACGTGCCGATGAGCGAGGTGCGGAAGAGGATCGAGAGGGAGCTGGGGGAGGGGGAGCTGATCCCAGCCAAGATGGGGGTCGGTGGCGGCCCGGCCCGCTACTATCGCCTGCCGGGCGCCCAGGGCACCATCGGCTTTATCACCCCTATTAGCGAGCACTTCTGTTACCAGTGCAACCGCCTGCGCCTCACCGCCGACGGCAAGCTGCGCCCCTGCCTCCTCTCGGATTACGAGAT
>CAYNWI010000561.1:0-1671 GCA_964400825.1 uncultured Anaerolineae bacterium
TCCTTCATCGAAGCTGATGTAGCGCCCTTGGGAGTATGAATTTTGGATCTACTGATTATGGAAAAGTTCAAACTGCAAGGACAATCGAATAAGATCCAATTGCTGCTGGATAAGGCAGATGAGCAGGGATATGTCACCCTCGACGAGATAATGGAAATCTTCCCCAAAGTGGAGGAAGACCTGACTCAGCTACAGAAGCTCTTTGCCTGCCTCTATGACCAGGGTATCGAGGTTTACGACGGCGAAGAGGAAAGGGCTAAGGCGAAGGAGGAGCCGGGCGGGGACGGAGATCGCAATGGTGATTTCGACTTGAGCGACATCCCCGCCAATGACACCGTTAGTTTGTACTTCAAGGAGATGAGCCGTGTACCTCTCCTGACACGCGAGGAGGAGGTGAAATTGGCGAAACGGCTGAAGCGAGGGCGGGAATCACGACGCCAGTTGGCCCGAAATGGTCACGACTCTCAGGAGGCAGCAAGACTGGAACACTTAATCAAGGTGGGGGAAGAGGCCCGCCGGCACCTCATCAAGGCCAACACCCGTCTCGTGGTAAGCATCGCTAAGAGATACAAAGGGCATGGAGTGCCTTTCTTGGATCTCATCCAGGAGGGCAACCTGGGTTTGATTACGGCCGTAGAGAAGTTCGACCACCGCCGGGGCAACAGGCTTAGCACCTATGCCACCTGGTGGATCAGGCAATCTATCAGCCGCGCCGTAGGCGAGCAAGGGCGCACTATCCGCATTCCTGTCTACATGAGCGACCGCATCAGGAAACTCTACAAGACGGCAGAACGGCTGGAGCGGGAGCAGGGACGTAGACCCACCCCGGAGGAGATTGCCGAGGAGATGAACATTGAACCAAGCAAGGTGCAGTGGATGATGAGGGCCTCGCGTCGCCCTTTCTCCCTGGAGCGGCCGGTGGGCAACGACGGGGAAACCGATCTGGCGCATTTCATCGAGAATAAGGAGGCCCCCGCACCCTCAGAAGTCGCCTCGCAGCACTTGTTGGCGGAGAAGATAGAAGACGTCCTCTTCACTTTGAGTCCGCGCGAGGCTCGCATCCTGCGTCTCCGCTTCGGCCTGCAGAACGGCCACAGTTACACCCTGGAAGAGGTAGGGCAGAGATTTGGCCTGACCCGGGAGCGCATCCGCCAGATACAGTCTGAGGCCCTCAAAAAGCTACGTCATCCCCGCCGCACCCGCAAACTGCGGTCCTACCTGAGTTAACGGTTTGCAGATCAAGAGATGGAATGCAGACTGCGAAATCGCTTAGCTGGACGAAGATTGCTCCGCGAATATTGCAGGCCTACAGGGAGGTTAGAAACGATGGCGGAAGTAACTGTGCATGGACTCAAAGGCTCTTCAGGGTCTCGCCATTGGGCGGTGATTTTGAAGGATGTCAATGCGGATCGATACTTGCCCATCTGGATTAGCCCCTTCCAAGCAAATGCCATCGCCGTCCAGTTAGCAGGTGTTAATGTGAGGCGTCCCCTCACTCACGACCTACTGAAGACAGTCATCCAGGAGGGGGGAGGCGAAGTATCTCACATTCTCATCAACGATTTGGTCGACAATATCTTCTACGCAAGGATCATTATGAATGTAGCCGGTCGTCATAGGGACTTCCAGAATTTTAATTATCCCAAAAGTATGGTAAACTAAGGCTTCACA
>CAYNWI010000562.1:0-1665 GCA_964400825.1 uncultured Anaerolineae bacterium
CACCAAATCCCAATGACCAAATCCAAAATCCCAAATTTGGTCATTGGTCATTGATAATTGGTCATTGATTTGTATGACTCGCACCGTTAAGCACTTCACCCTCCACCGCATCGCCGGCACAGAATTGCGGGTGATCTCCGACGTCGAATCCGGGGTGATCCCTGTCATCCGGATCGAAGAGGAGGTTATAGAGAAGTACGCCGAGTCTCCCCAGTGGCGACAGGAGGTCGTTACCCTTTTCATTCTGAGGGATCTTGAGCCCCTGACCCGGCAGTTGTCCCGGGCTGCAGGCCTGCCCCCCGGTGGCCTGGATGGTCTCCCGCACAGGCCCATCGTAAACCTGTACGACCTCAAGAATCCTGTCTCTTGTCACGTCTTTATCAACCAGGGGGCCATGGAGAAAGAAGGCTATTGGAACGACCAGGAGGCAATCATGGCGCTTCTGGCCCACGAGCACGCCCACCCCCTGGCCGAGAACGAGACGACCCGGACATCCCGCCAGTTGCGATTGGCGATTTACGATTTACGATTTCCGATTGGCGATTTCTCAATCGAAAATCTGTTGACCCTGCTGGCGGACAAACTGTGCCTCTATGCACCTCGGGAACTCTTCGCCAATGAGATGACCATCCGCAGCGGCTTCGGCAAGGCCCTGCTCCACCTGGATCGGCGCAGTGTGACCAATGCCAGCCGCAGCGTGGCCGGGCGAGAGGATCTGCAATGGCAGTTGCAGCGGGAGGTGGCCCAGGGTCACCTCACTCCGGCAGCAGCCGACGTGCTGTTGCTCATCGGCGATCTGAAAGGCTATCTGGACCTGGCTCTGGAGGTAGTGCCCTTCTATCGCACCGGGCAGGAAAGCGATGCCCAGGAGCTGGAAGCGGTCCTGGAGGCCGAAGTGTTCCCCCATCTGGAGCCGGAGGTGCACCGGGCCTACACCGCCCTGCGAAAACAATACGTCGCCCTACGCTCCGACCTGATGCCAGCCGAGTTGATGGCCTGGGGCGAAGGGGTATTGAACATCCTGGCCGAGGCCCTGGCAGAGAAGGGGCTGACCCTGCGCTATCGTTTACAGATCAACGAGTGAAACGTGAGAGGAGAGGAAAGCCATGCCCCAATCAGAAACCCCCGTAGGAAAATACATGTACTGTATCACTCGCTGTCCGGAGCCCCGCCAGTTCACCAACCTGGGCATAGGCGAGCGAGGCGACGTCGTTCACACCGTCCACTTCGAGGATCTGGCGGCGGTGGTCAGCGATTCCCCCGTCGTCGAATACGACAGCAGCCGGCGCAACATGATGGCTCACACCCTGGTGCTGGAAGAAGTGATGCGGGATTTCACCATCCTGCCAGTGCGCTTCGGCACGGTAGCCCCCAGCGTGGAAGCCATCCAGGAGAAGTTGCTCAACAGGCGCTTCGGCGAGTTCCACGGCCTTCTCCAGGAGATGGAAGGCCGAGTGGAGCTAGGATTGAAGGCCTTCTGGTACGAGGACATCATCTTCCAGGAGATTGTGGAAGAGAGTCCACCTATCCGCCGCTTGCGCGATAGCTTGACGGGCCGTCCGTCCGAGGAGACCTACTACGAGCGCATCCGCCTGGGGGAGATGATCGAGGCGGCCATGTGGAAGAAGCGGGACGAGGATGCGGAGAAGATCCTCACCCCCCTGC
>CAYNWI010000563.1:0-1662 GCA_964400825.1 uncultured Anaerolineae bacterium
TTTCGTCAAATTGCGCTGAGCCACGGAGCCAATGCCAGAGGCAAGAATAGCAACACCAGGTTGACGACAGCGTGGCAGCTCATACTCGCGCTCAAGCCGTAGCGCTGGCACACGTAACCGTAGACAAATCCCAACAGCGCGGCAGACACTACCACGGCGGCCAGCACCACTGGAAAGCCGCTGAGTCCAGGCAAGAAGAGTACCCCCTGGCCCAGGCCGTAGAGCAAAGCAGCTACGACCAGCCCTCGCTCCCGCTGCAGATACCCTCGAAAGTACAGTCCCTCAATGGGTGCGGCCAGGAGAATCAGACTCTGGAACAGAGCTGCCAGGCTGGCCCAAGGGAAAAGTCTGGCCGAGGTGGTCTTAAGGGCATCTTGGGCTAATAACAGCAGCGGCAAGGAGACGACCAGGCCCACTGCCGCTCCACGCCCCAAATTGACCAGGCCGTATTGCACGGCGATGGCCTTCTCCTCGGCGTAGATCAGGCCGACCCCCAGTAAAACCAGCCAGAGTATGAGCAAGCGAGCTTCCTCCCCTATTCGCAAAGTTCCCAAACCAACCACAGCGAAAATCAGGAAAGTCCAATAGGGATCGAACTTCGCCAGGCTGTACTGCTTCTTCTTGCCGCGCTTGGGACTCACAACTGCTCCATCACCTCTCGCGCTACGGCCAGGGCAATCTCGATGTCGTCAGCCTCGATGCCGTAGTGGGTCACGGCCCGCAGACGACGCCCCTCAATGGCCAGCAGCTTCACCCCGCTCTCTCCCAGCCTGGCCTGCAACCCCGCCGGGGTCAAGCGCTCGCTGACGAGCTCGAAGATGACGATGTTGGTCTGAACTCGATCCAAATTGATGTCCAGCCCCGGTATCTCGGCCAGGCCCTCGGCCAGGCGGCGAGCGTTGGCGTGGTCTTCCGCCAGGCGGTCCACCATCTGCTCCAGAGCCACGATGCCCGCCGCGGCGATGATGCCCGCCTGACGCATGCCGCCACCAAGTATCTTGCGGTTGCGCCGCGCCTCGTAGATGAACTCCTCGTCGCCGCAGATGACCGATCCCACCGGCGCCGACAGGCCCTTGGACAGGCAAACCTGCACCGAGTCCACGTCACCCACCAACTCTTTTACGTCAACTCCCAGGGCCACCGCCGCGTTGAATACGCGGGCGCCGTCGAGATGGACGGCCAGGCCATGACGCTGCGCCAGTTGGCAGACGGCTCTGGTGTACTCAGGCATGAGCACCGCCCCACCGCAGCGGTTGTGAGTATTCTCCAGGCAGATCAACCTGGTGCGGGGAAAGTGGACGTTCTCGGCGCGGATAGCAGCTTCGACGTCGGCCAGGTGCAGGGTGCCATCGGGCTGGTTAGGCACCGTGCGATGGTGGATGCCACCCAGCGCCGCCGAGCCGCCAGCTTCGTAAATAAAGGTGTGAGCCAGGTGGCCCACGATGAACTCGTCGCCTCGGCCGCAGTGGGTCAACAGACAGACGAGATTCCCCATCGTGCCACTGACTACAAAAAGGGCCGCCTCCATTCCCAATCGCTGAGCGGCCATCTCCTCCAACTGATTGACCGTCGGATCCTCCCCGTAAACATCGTCGCCCACCTCGGCCTGGTAGATAGCTTCGCGCATGGCAGGTGTGGGCAGGGTCACGGTGTCGCTTCGCA
>CAYNWI010000564.1:0-1662 GCA_964400825.1 uncultured Anaerolineae bacterium
TCTCGGTGCCTGTTAGCTTGATCTCCAGCATGGGGATCAGGCGCATGTCGCCGTTTTGGCTGCGCGGGTCGTCGGTGTTCTTCGACTGGAGGTTGTCGGTGTTGGCGAAGGTGGTGTTCTTGACGTGCTGAACCTGGCCGTCGTCATCGCTGGGCCAGTCCAGGACGTTCATGGCATAGGTGAGGTGCGTATCCGTGATCGGCCGGAGCTGGAAGTCCACCAGGGCCGGCTTGTCGTTAGCCAGTCCGCTGACCTGCAACATGAAGGGGTTCTGGCCGTCGAAGGGAGTCACGGTGCCTTTGGCGGCCCGTTTGCCGCCCCGGTCCAGCACGCTGTCGGGCGAGATGTCCACGCGGTCGGCGACGCCGTCACCGTCGTCGTCGTAGTCGAAGGGGTCGGGGATCTTATCGCCATCGGTGTCGCAGCTCAGCGAGCTGGGGGCGGCGGTCACGTTGACCAGGTCGGGACATTCGCCGAGGTCGGAGAGGCCATCGCCGTTGGTGTCGGGGTTGAGGGGGTTCAAGTACCACTTCTGGTTATTGTAGGTGAACCCCGCGATCTCGACGTTGTCGTAGATGCCATCCTCGTCGCTGTCGCTGAGCAAGGGGTTGGTGCCCAGCCGCAGGACCTCCACGCCGTCGCTCAGCCCGTCGCCGTCGGTGTCGGCTATTGTCGGGTCGGTCCCCAGCTCCCCCTCCACCGCGTCGGCGAGCCCGTCGCCGTCGGTGTCGGTTGGGGTAGTGTCGGTGGCGGCGAGGGAGAATGTGGTGCGTGTTCCGTATTCCGTGGTCGGTGCGGGGAGTTGTTCGGCTTGCTGATTCGCCAACGGGTCGTGGTGCGGGTCCCAGTTGATGCCTGTCAGCTCGGCGCGCAGGTCACGGGCGACCTCCTGCTGCTCCTGGCGTTGCTCGTATTCCTCCTGTCTGGCAGCCTGGCGCTGGAAGAAGGCGGCTACCTGCTGGCTCTGCATCAGTGGCACGACGACCAGGGAGAAGATCACGATCAGGACAATGGTGGTGTAGACAGGCTTCGAGCGGCGGCGGATGAGAACCAGCAGGACAAGGCCGAGCACGCCGAGCAATGCAGCAAGCCCTATTGCGTATTGCGGATTGCGGATGGTGGATTGGAGGTTGGAGGTTAGAGATTGGAGATTGGATATTGGAGATTGGGCAGAGGCTAATCGGAAATCGGCAATCGAAAATCGAAAATCGGTTTTGATGTCGGCTTCCACCCGCTCTCCGTTCTTCTCCTCCGGGTAGGCCAGGTGCACAATCAGGCGCAGGGGCAGGCCGTGCTCGTCAAGCCAGACCTCACCGTGGCCGGTTGTCTCCCGGTACACGCGGGAGGAGTCCAGCGTCAGGTTCAGCGGCAGCTCGCCCCGCTCCCGCAGGTAGGCTTCCAGTTGGTCGCGCAGGTGGGCGGCAAACACGGGGCCGTCGAGGTCGAACGTGAAGCGTGAAACGTGAAACGTGAGATCTGTGTCTTCATGCTTTACGTTCTTCGCGCCGGCCAGATACGCCATCAGGTCGCCGCCAGGGGCGAAGGCGTTGGAGAAGTCGTCCATCTCCTGCCACGCGGCGCCGATTTGGCGGCCCCAGGCGCGATCACCTTCGATGCGCACCTCGAGGCCGTCGCGGGGGTTCAGGACGTTGCCGTCTTTCC
>CAYNWI010000565.1:0-1660 GCA_964400825.1 uncultured Anaerolineae bacterium
CGCGCTGAGATCAGCAAGCTCCATCAGCGGCTGGAGACGACCTTCATCTACGTGACCCACGACCAGGTCGAGGCCATGACCATGGGCACCCGTATCATGGTGATTAAGGACGGCGTCAAGCAGCAAATAGACTCGCCGCAGAATCTCTATGATTATCCGGACAACCTCTTCGTCGCTGGTTTCATTGGCAGCCCCGCCATGAACTTCATGGACGCCAAGCTAGTGGAGCGGGACGGAAAGGTGGCCGCGGATTGCCAGGACTTCATCCTGGATGTTCCTGAGGACAAGGCGAAGGTCTACCGTCAGCACCTGGGCCAGGATGTCATCTTGGGTATCCGTCCTGAGGACACTCACGACGCCGAGTACTGCCCGGCTGGCATCAGCAAGTCGCTGGTGGAGGCCAGGGTGGACGTGACCGAGCTGCTCGGCAGAGAGGTCGTCGTCCATCTGATGTCGGAGGGCATTCAGTTCCAGGGTATTTTCGACCCGCGCACAAAGGCACGGGTGGGCAACACCATAGCCGTGGCTTTCAATATGAATCGTATGCAGGTCTTCGATAAGCAGACAGAATTGGCGATCCGGTAGGAGCCAGGTACAAGAGAAGTGAGGGTTGGGGGCCAGTGGACGGCCCCCTGTCATTTCATTTATGTATGGAGCGCGAACCGAGGCAACTCTCTGGCGGTCAGCGCCAGCGGGTGGCCGTGGGGCGGGCCATGATCCTGGGCTGCACTATTGACATCGTTGTTCACGTGTATTCAGCACAACCAGGAGGATCGCATGTATCTCGTCTTACTTGGCCCACCAGGTGCCGGCAAAGGCACCCAGGCGGAGCGATTGGAAAAAGAACTGCATCTGCCCCACGTGGCCAGCGGTGACTTGTTCCGCGAGAACCTGAGGAACGAGACGGAGCTCGGTTTGCTGGCCCAGGAATACATGGACAGGGGCCAACTGGTGCCCGACGATGTGACCATCGCCATGGTGCAGGATCGGCTGCAGCGACCCGATTGCGACCGGGGCGCCATCCTCGATGGCTTCCCCCGTACCCAGGCTCAGGCCCAGGGCCTGGACAAGATGCTCGCTGACATGGGCCGGAGGTTGGACGGCGTGCTCTACATCGCTGTCCCCGACGGGGAACTGGTGCGCCGGCTGTCGAGCCGCTGGATCTGTCGCCAGTGCCAGACGCCTTATCACACCATCTTTAAACCGCCCGCCAAAGGAGGGGTGTGCGACGTCTGCGGTGGGAAGCTGTATCAGCGGGACGACGACAAGCCAGAGACGGTGCGAGCTCGCCTCAGGGTCTATCACCAGCAGACTGCACCCCTCATTGACTACTATCGCCAGGCGGGTCTGCTGGTGGAGGTGGATGGGGCAGGGGACATCGAGACCGTCAGCGTGTCCCTGCTGGAGGCAGCTCGCAACTTGATGGAAAGGTGACATAAAACTTGCAACCGACAATCGAAGCCGCGAGCTTTGGCTCGATCACTATTGACGGTCGAGAGATCGAAAACGACGTCATCCTGAGGCTGGACGGCTCAGTCGAGAAGCGCAAGAAGAAGCTGTCCAAGAGAATCTACGGCACCTCTCATACTATTTCGTTGGACGAGGCCAGGCACGTGTACGAAGAGGGGGCGGAACTGCTCATTGTTGGGACGGGGCAGTA
>CAYNWI010000566.1:0-1649 GCA_964400825.1 uncultured Anaerolineae bacterium
ATCCAATGTGCCAACCATTGGGCGTATGGGCAACCCCCGCACGTTTTGCCGCCAGAGTAGTAGTGGCCATCTTGGCTCATGCACACTAGCTTACGGTCATCGTCGAAACGCGCCCGCGAGGGCATGACCTTGAGCACGATCAGTTCGAGCTTGTGGCGAAGCTCCCCGGTCAGGTTGTCGTTGAACTGGCCCGGCTGTCCTTCGATGGTGCTGGGGTACTGCACCACCCTCCAGCGGGGGAGGATCAGGTCTTCCTCAACGGTGAGGTCTTCCAGGCCCTCGATGGCGCGGTGGCGCCTGGACGCGAGCGCTTGCGCCCCTGCGGTGGTGCGGGTTAATGCCCTTTCTGCTTCCATGGCTGTACCTCCTTATGTGTTATGGTTGCGCTGACAATGGTGTCAACAGCCTATGGATATTATATCGCCGCTGGGGAAAGGACGCAAGCCCCCAGGGGGTAGTAACCTTAAACTGTCTGGACATCTGTATCTATGGCTTGTTGACAAGAAACCCAAATTGTGGTATCATTTCACCCAGGAGGTGTACGCAAATGTGTGCCTGGCCGTTGGGCCTGCGGGAGCCTGGCCCACCCCGCGGGCCTGGCGGCCGGGCTTGTAGGAGGTTTGCCCATGGGAGCAACAGAGCTCCTGGTCGCACGTGAGTATCTCTCACGTGTGCCCGCCATCCTGGAAAACGCACGGTTATCTATCAAGGCGGTACAGTTCGTCGTGCAGGTCAAAGGGAAGTCGGCCAAGATGAGTTCTCGTGAACTGTGCATCAAGCTGGCGGCGAAAGTGCGGGATGGGGTGAGGGTTCAGGCCCTGCTCAACTCCGCCGGGGGTGGGTGGCGTGCGCCGGCGTTAAATCGTCAGGCCGCTCAGTGGCTGCAGGATCGCGGGGTCGAGGTGCATACCCTGGGAGCCAGCAGGACATGCCACGCCAAGATGCTCATAATTGACGACGAGATTGCCATCGTCGGCAGTCATAATTGGACGCCTTACGCCCTGGAGCGCAACTTCGAGGTCTCGATACTGGTTCGTGACCCGAATTGCGCGGGGCGGCTCGCGCAGCATTTTGACCAACTCTGGCAGGTGTCTCAGTTGTTTAAGGGGTGAGGTGAACCATGCGGGTGAAACCCTGGGAGGATCTGGATCTGGAGACCCATTGGGGCTGGCTGCCCGTTCAGGGCAAGGTGGTGCTGGACGTGGGCGCGGAACATGGCTCGACAGCCGACCTCTTCCTGTCGAAGGGAGCAGCGGGGGTGATCGCCGTGGAGGGCGACCCCCGTTCGTTCCGGCGTCTGAAGGCCCTGGCCGACCAGCGGGGGAGTCTCCAGGCCGTGGAGATGCGCATCTCGTCGGTGGCCGACTGGCGCAAACTCTTGACCTCGCAGTCGGCCCAGGTGGTCAAGGTGGACTGTGAGGGCTGCGAAGGCTTCCTCCTGGACCTGGACGACGAGCTCTTTCGCAAGCCGGAAGCCTGGGCGGTGGAGCTCCACACCAAAGAGCAGGCTGAGCGGTGGGGCAACGCTTTCCCCTGGAAGGACGTGGAGACGCTGCATTTGCGTTTCCTGGATAAGCTCTTCAATGACGGGTACGAGATAGCCAAAGACGTGCCCCACGGGTTGGGTTGGGTGGTCTGTGGGGTGCGTG
>CAYNWI010000567.1:0-1634 GCA_964400825.1 uncultured Anaerolineae bacterium
GCACGACGCGGACGAGGCCTGCATGATCGAGAAGGGGTACTGCGTCCATGACGCCGATGGACAGCCTTATCGGGTGCGCCCCCCTTGGTTCCGTGACGGCCTGGTGTTGGACGTCACCAACCCCGATGCCGTGCGCTGGTGGCTGAGCAAGCGGGCTTACCTTCTGGATGAGTTGGGAGTAGATGGATTCAAGACCGACGGCGGAGAGCACCTCTGGGGGAGAGACCTCCACTTCGCCGATGGCCGGCAGGGAGATGAGCTGTGGAATCTGTACCCAAACTTGTATGTGGGCGCTTATCACCGCTTTGTCCAGGAGAACCGGCAGGGCGATGGAATCACTTTCAGTCGGGCCGGGTTCACTGGAGCCCAGGCCCATCCCTGCCACTGGGCCGGGGATGAGGACTCGACCTGGGAGGCTTTTCGCTATTCCATCCTGGCCGGGCTGAATGTGGGCGTCTCGGGTATCCCCTTCTGGGGCTGGGACCTGGCCGGCTTCAGCGGGGAGCTCCCCTCAGCCGAGCTCTATCTCCGGGCCGCAGCTATGGCAGTCTTCTGTCCCATTATGCAGTATCACTCGGAGTACAACGAACACCGCCAGCCCTGCCGTGACCGCACGCCCTGGAATATCGCCGAGCGCACGGGCGAACCAGAGGTCATCGAAACTTATCGCCGCTTCGCCCAACTCCGCATGGAATTACTGCCCTACATTGAGACTGAAGCAGCCCACTGCAGCGTTACAGGCGAACCCCTGATGCGGGCGTTATTTCTGGATTGGCCCGAGGACCCAGTGGCATGGAAGATCACCGACCAATATTGCTTCGGTCGGGCGTTGCTGGTGGCTCCGGTGGTTGAACCCGGCGTTACTCAGCGACATCTTTACCTGCCGGCGGGGGAGTGGGAAGATTTCTGGGATGGGACTCACCTGACCGGCAACCAATGGATCACACGTCCGGTTCCATTGGACATTATTCCGGTCTACCGGCGTCTGGATGCTCCCTAATTAACAGGAGTGCAAAGCCTTATGTCCAATCTCTCCCGCCAGAGCATCAATATCATCTTGGCCAACCAGTCCGGGAGCGGCGCCTACCTGGCCTCACCCACCTTCCCCGCCTACCGCTACGCGTGGTTTCGGGACGGGGCCTTCATTGCCTATGCTATGGACCTGGTGGGCAAGCACGAGAGCGCCTTTCGCTTCCACGATTGGGCTGCCCACACAGTTCTGCGCCACGCTGATAAGGCCGAGCGCGCCATCAAGCGGGCCCAACGGGGCGAGCCCCTGGGCAATGACTACCTGCACACCCGCTACACCCTGGACAGCCACGAAGGCACCGACGATTGGCCCAACTTCCAATTGGATGGCTTCGGGACCTGGCTGTGGGCCCTGGCCAAACACCTCCGTCTGACAGCCGACCCACTACCCTCCCACTGGCGGAAAGCCATCAACCTCACCAGCTCCTATCTGGCCGCTCTCTGGCGCTTCCCCTGCTTAGACCTCTGGGAAGAGCATCTGGACAAGATCCACCCCTACACCCTGGCAGCCATCTACGCGGGCCTGCAGGCCATCGGCGAGCTGACCGGCCACGCGGGCTGGCTCACCACCGCCAACGAGATTCGCCGCTTCGTGCTGGAGCACG
>CAYNWI010000568.1:0-1629 GCA_964400825.1 uncultured Anaerolineae bacterium
TTGGATGTCCACGAAGAGCCGGGAATTGTCGAGGGCAACGACATGCCGCTTGAAGAGGGCATGGTCTTCACCGTTGAGCCCGGTGTCTACCTGGAGGGATGGGGCGGCATCCGCATTGAAGATGACGTGGTGGTGACAGAAGATGGTTGCGAGACCCTGACCACCTTCAGTCGGGAGCTGCGGGTTGTTGCGACCTAGTACTGTTCGTGGGACAGTTTTTGACATAAAGAAATTCTCCATTCACGATGGGCCAGGTATCCGTACCACGGTTTTCCTCAAAGGATGTCCGCTGAGCTGCTGGTGGTGCCACAACCCTGAGAGCCAGAACCCGCAGCCGGAACTGGTGTTCCGGGAAAGCCGATGCATCCGCTGCGGGGCCTGCCTGGAGGTCTGCGGCCAGGGCGCCATTTCCTGGGACAGCGATGTTATAGCCACCGATAGAGGGAAATGCACGCTCTGCGGGGATTGTGTCGAGGTTTGCTATGCTGAAGCGCGCGAGTTGGTGGGCCAGGAGAGGACCGTGGCGCAGGTGATGGAGGAGATCGAACGGGACCTTCCCTTTTACGACCAATCCGGTGGTGGGGTGACCTTTTCTGGCGGGGAGCCGCTTTTGCAGCGGGGCTTTTTGCTCGCACTTCTTCGGGCCTGCAAGGAAAAAGAGATTCACACCGCCGTGGACACCTGCGGTTTTGCGACCTGGGAAACGTTAGACGGCATCCGAGAACACGTGGACCTGTTCCTGTACGATCTCAAGCTGATGGATGACGCCAGGCATCGGAAATTCACCGGCGTGTCCAACGGGTTGATCCTGAGGAATTTGCACGCGCTCTCAGCGCAGGGACACAACATCTTTCTACGAGTGCCCGTCATTCCAGGGATCAACGACGACGAGGAGAGCGTTCGCCAAATCGGCACGTTTGCAGCGGCCTTGCCCCATCTGGCCCAGGTGGACATCCTGCCCTATCATCAGGCAGCCGCGGAAAAACACCATCGCTTGAACAGGATTTACGGTCTGCCCGAAGCCCGTCCCCCTTCGGACGAGAGAATGGCCGAGATAGCGCAAATTCTGGAGGAATTTGGCTTGCAAGTGAAAATCGGAGGTTGACGCCATGACGATGACTGAACGAGTTGCCTGCTTGAGGCAGCAAAGCCTGGAGGCCCAGCCCACTCTCTCCAGTGAGCGAGCAGAGCTGTTGACCGAATTCTACCAGCAGGAGTTGGGGCTGATGTCCGCGCCCGTTCGCCGCGCCCTGGCCTTTCGGTATCTGATGGAAAACAAGGCGATCTGCTTCAACGATGGAGAGCTGATCGTCGGTGAAAAAGGCCCGGCTCCCAAAGCCGCACCGACCTATCCCGAACTGTGCTGTCATAGCCTGGACGATCTGGACATCCTCAACTCGCGGGAAAAGACCTCCTTTGCCGTCAGCCCCCAGGTCCGGCAGGTCTACGAGGAGACCATCATCCCCTTCTGGCGGGGGAAGACCATGCGCGAACTAATCTTTCGGGAAATGACGGAGGAGTGGAAGGCCGCCTACGAGGCCGGCATCTTCACCGAGTTCATGGAGCAACGCTCTCCTGGTCACACCGTCCTGGATGACAAAATCTATCGCAAGGGGATGATCGATTTCA
>CAYNWI010000569.1:0-1629 GCA_964400825.1 uncultured Anaerolineae bacterium
CAACTGGAGAGCCGCGAGCGCTTCATCACCAACATCCTGGGAAGCATCCCCACCTCCCTGGTGGTGATTGACCGGGCCCTGCGGATTGTGTCGGTCAACCGCAACTTCCTGGAGAAAACCAGACGCGAGGAGCAGGCCACCCTGAGCCGCAAGGTCGAAGAAGTCTTCCCCCAGGTGCTGCTAAAGTACACCCGATTGGATGAAAAGGTGCAAGAGATCTTTCGCACGGGCAAGCCGGTAGAGGGCGGGAAATTTGCCTACCGTGCTCCCAGCCTGCCCACCCGCACCTATTACTACCGCCTCATCCCCCTCTCCCTCTCCCCTCGTCCTGGCGAGGTAGAGGGAGGGGTAGAGAACGTAATGCTGTTGATGGACGACATCACCGAACGGGAGCAACTGGGGGAAGAGGTGCGGCGAGCTGAACGACACCTGGCCAGCGTCGTGGATAGCGCCTATGACCTGGTGGTCTCTATGGACTCTGAAGGGAGGATACTGACCTGGAACAGGGCCGCCGAACGCACCTCAGGCTTCAGGCCTGAGGTGGTGAAGGGGCAGTATCTGCCTGGCCTCTGTGTGGAAGAGGATCAGCAGAAGATGAAGTCATGGCTGACGCAGTTGACAAGAGGCCAGTTCGCTAAGAAAAGCATAGAGATCAACCTGAGGACCAAGGGAGGAGAGGAAGTCCCCATCTCCTGGGTTGGTTCCCGCATGCTCGACGATGAGCACCGCACCGTGGGCCTCGTCGCCGTGGGGAGGGACCTGACTGAGAGAAAGCGATTGGAGGCCCAACTGATTCAGTCGGCCAAGCTCACTTCCCTGGGGGTCATGGCCGGAGGCATCGCCCACGAGATCCGCAACCCCCTGGCGATAAGCTCCGCTGCGGCCCAGCTATTACTAGAAAGACCCGAGGATGAGGAATTGAGGGAAGGAGCGGTGAAGAGGATCCATTCCGGGATCCAACGGGCCTCATACATCATAGAGAACCTGCTCAAGTTTGCCCGTCCCCCTGAGGAGCGCATGGTATCCATGGACATAAGCGAGGCTCTTGAGGAGACATTATCTCTGTTGGCCAATCAGCTCAAGGTGCAACGGGTAGAGTTGCGGAAGGATTTCGCCCCCGATCTGCCACAAGTGGTTGGCAACAAGAGCCTCTTGCAACAGGTTTTCAGCAACATGATCCTGAACGCCTGCAACGCCATGCCTGAGGGTGGGACGCTGACGGTGGCCACTCTGGCGACCAAGGCGGGGGTGGAGATACGGTTTGCTGACACCGGGGTTGGCGTTCCCCCGGAACACCTGGTCGCGATCTTCGATCCCTTTTTCACCACCATGCCGGTTGGCAAGGGGACGGGACTGGGTCTTTCCATCAGCTACAGCATCATCCAACAACACCAGGGCACCATCGAGGTGGAGAGCCAGGAAGGCCAGGGGAGCACCTTTATCGTCAGGCTGCCCGTCACGCCAGGTAGCGAGTAGCTCGACAATGTTAAATCTCGCGCCAAATGTCATTGCGAGGCGCGCTCCCGTTCGCTACGCTCAGGGCATGGTTTGCGCTGAAGCAATCCCCACTGTTGCTTGCAATTGGAGGCGGGAGATTGCTTCGCTACGCTCGCAATGACATTAACTTAA
>CAYNWI010000570.1:0-1626 GCA_964400825.1 uncultured Anaerolineae bacterium
AGTAGGACGCAGTAAGGTGTTGTTTGAAGTTCAAATGATGAACAGCCCGAGCTTCTTATTGCCTCGGGCGTTTTCTTTGTACAGTCGTGGCCCAATCGGCACGAGCTGGTAAGCACGACGAAGAACAAACTGCTCCGCCCTACAACATTTCACAGGGAAGGAGGTATACCAGCTAATGTCTGAAAGAACCCAGGGTACGGTTAAGTGGTTCAACGGTGGCAAGGGCTACGGCTTCATTGAGCGCGAAGGTGGCGACGACGTGTTCGTTCACTTCTCGGCCATCCGGGGCGACGGTTTTCGCAACCTGAACGAAGGCGACAGAGTGGAGTTCGCCATCGAGAGCAGCCCCAAAGGCCCTCAGGCCGCCGACGTGATGAGGCTCTAAGCCTAAGAGAACCGCAGTAACACAGAGAAGCCACCTGTGCAGTTGACGCAGGTGGCTTTTTGCGTTATACTATCCCCTGTCAGATGGTGCACAGATTGCGCAGTTGACGCGGAGTGAAGCATGGTCAAGGTGATCTTCCGAGACAAGGAATGGGAGTTGCGGGCCGGGATGACGGTGCGACATGCCATCCTGAAGGTGGGGCTGCACCCTCTGGCTGTCCTGGCCGTGCGCGACGGCAAGCTGATCAACGAAGCGACGATCACGCGCCGGGACGACGTGATCAGGTTGGTGGCCGTGATGTCGGGCGGTTAGCGCCGGTTTCCGAGGTGTCTGGATGAAGTGCAAGAAGTGTGGCGGCGTGGCGGTGATCAACATGCGGCAGCACAAGTTGGCTCTCTGTGAGGAGCATTTCCTGGAATGGATCCTCAAACAGACGCAACGAGCCATCGAGAAATACAGGATGTTTGCTCCTGAGGACAGGATCCTGGTGGCCGTTTCTGGCGGCAAAGACAGCCTGTCCCTCTGGGATGTGCTTTTGCGCCTGGGCTACCAGGTCGAGGGGCTTTACATCCATCTGGGCATAAGCGGTGGAGGCTACTCGGACAGTTCCCTGGAGTACGTGGAGAGATTCGCAGCGGCGCGGGAGGGGGCGAGGTTTCGTGTAGTGAATTTGAAGGCTGACTACGGCCGATCGGTTCCGGAGCTGGCGCAGATGACGCACCGTGGGCACAAGCCCTGCGCGCTTTGCGGGTTGGTCAAGCGCCACGTCATGAACCGCGTGGCCTACCAGGGCGGCTACGATGCCATCGCCACCGGGCACAACCTGGACGACGAGGCCGCCGTCCTGATGCAGAACACCCTGCACTGGCAGGCGGGCTACCTGGCTCGCCAGGCCCCCGTCCTTCCCTCCACCCATCCCCGGCTGGCTCGCAAGGTCAAGCCCTTCGTGCGCCTCTACGAGCGGGAGACGGCGGCCTATGCCATCGTGCGAGGCATTGACTACATCTACGACGAGTGCCCCCACGCCGTGGGCTCCACGACCATCTTCTACAAGAGCCTTCTCAATCAGTTGGAGAGTCGCTCGCCGGGGGCCAAGCTGAGCTTCTACCTCAGCTTTCTGCAGGCCAAGCGGGAGGGACTGCTAGCGGTGCAAGAGGAGGCATTGGAGCTACAAGATTGCCAGAATTGTGGCCAGCCGACCACGGCGCCGGGGCTGTGCGCGTTTTGCCGGCTTTGGGAGC
>CAYNWI010000571.1:0-1619 GCA_964400825.1 uncultured Anaerolineae bacterium
CGGGGCATAGAGAACGGTAAACTGCAACTGGTCCGCCATGCGATGCACCTGCGCTAGTTCCTCCGCCGTAAAGGGAGATCGCTTCACCAATACGGTCCCCAGCGCTTCCGTGGAGCGGTTCAGCTCAAGATTGGCAATAGCCACCAGGTGCTGTTCGGGATGGAGGACGCCCGCCCGTTCCCAGGCGTCCAGGGACAGCGACACCAGCCGCAGGAACTCCGCCGGCATATCGGCGAAGTACCAGCGGGCCATGGTCAGAATCCCATCTCGGTCAAGGTGCTGGTAGTAAGTGAGGAACGCTTCCTCGGTGTACAGGCTGTTCTCCGATAGGGCAAAGGCCCCGGCGCTGGTCGCCGCCCAGGTATCAATCAAGGACGCCTGGATGATGTCGTAAGTTTTGTAGCTGCGGGAGATGTAGCCTCGCGCGTCGTCCACCACGATGCGGATGCCCGGATTATTGAGGTTGTACACGTGCCCGGCGTACTCGTCGAAGTCGTTGCGCACGGCGTGCACGATGGCCGGGTTGAGCTCCACCCCGGTTATCTCACTAGCCTGGAACACTATGCCGGTGAGCACGTCGCGCCCGCCGCCCGGCCCGATGATGAACACGCTGGGGTGTTCTTTCAGATAATAGGCAAATGCCGGCAGGTCATACTTCATAAACTCCAGCTTGCTCAGGTCCCCATCGAAGGCCTGGATAGGCGTTCCGGCATTGGCGTCAATCAGCATCAGCATGTGACCGGGGTCGGGACTGTAATAGGTGCGGCTCAGTCCCCAGGCGAAGGGCACGGGCCAGTGAGTCGGCGGGTACACCGTGATCCGCGAGAAGGAGTTCCACTTCTCATAGATGCGCGTGGCGTCCTCCTCCGGGTTCTTGCCTGAGGTGACTTGCAGCCAATTGTAGTTGTAGTTGAGCACCAGCAGAGCGATGACGGCCAGGGTCCAGACTGCTGCCACTCCCTGCCAGGTTCGCCGCCCGGTGGAAAGAGCGAAGGCCAGCCCGGCCAGAGCCATCAATACGGCCACGCCGACCACCGCGCCTGGCCCTCCCAGCCAGGTGAGGGCGGCCACACTCAGCAAGCAGCCGGCACTGGCTCCCACCAGGTCAAAAGCGTAGACCCGGCCGGCGCGTTGGCTCCAGCGGCTCATGGCCAGCGAGATGCCCATGCCTCCCATGAAGAAAGGTATGACCAGGTCCAGGTAGATCAACGCCAGCTTCACGATGCCCGCGCCCGATATGCCTTTTTCAACGATCTGGTAAACCCGGAAAGGCATGTTAAGGTACAGCCAGAAGGTGAGCAGCGTGGCCGCCGAGGTCAGCAGCGCGACCAGGGTGAGCTGGTGTCTGACGTTTCGTTCCGGCAGACGCGGTCCCAGCAGATAGACCCACACCCCAGCTACCGCTCCGCCCAGCAAGGCCAGCGAGATGGCCATGAAAGCGAAGTGGTACCACATGGTGACCGAGAAGATGCGCGTGAGCGTGATCTCCAGGGTCAGCAGTGCTCCGCTGAGCAGGCTGATTCCGATTAGATTCCACTTTGAGGGTTGGATTGTAGTTTCCAAAGCTGTTGTGCCTCCACGGCGGGCTAGATATACTTCAGGTTCGGGTTCTCCCAGAT
>CAYNWI010000572.1:0-1618 GCA_964400825.1 uncultured Anaerolineae bacterium
CGAGCTCCTTGAGCATCTCCAGGGCAGCTCGGCAGAAGAAGACGAAGCGCTCTCCGTCGTCGTCGTAGCCATAGACCTCCTCCCGTCCGAAGTACTTGTCATTGCCAATCAGGTAGGCGGGCATCCCTTCAACGACACCCTCGAAGACAGAGGCCGGCTCGTAATCGGAGCCTACGGGCACGGGCAGCGAATCCACAACCTGGGTCAGCTCGAACTTAGCCTCGTTGATCCGTTCGTATTTGGGCAGCGCCAGCCGGGCATCGTGGCCCAACCGACGCAGGGCCTTGGGGAGCGATCCGGCCACGTCGGCCAGCCCGCCTACTTTGGCGAAGGGCACCGCCTCAGCAGAAACCGCCAGTATCTTCAGTGACTTGTTCATCGTCTCTCTCCGCTGAGATTTGCTCTCACATTATACACCAGATTCGTGAAGTTGGGAAGAGGCTGCCAGAACCACAGCCATGGCCGTGGAGAGGAGGCGAGTGTCGGCGGTGTCGGCGCGGGAGTTGATGATGATGGGTACCTTGGCCCCCACCACCAGCCCCGCCATGCGGCCGCCCGCCAGGTACTGGATGGCCTTGGCGGACGTGTTGCCCGCCACTACGTCCGGCACGATGAGGATGTCAGCGTTTCCCGCTACCGGGCTCTCAACCCCCTTGATGCGAGCTGCCTCGGACGAGACGGCCACGTCCAGCGTCAGCGGCCCGTCAACGACGGCTCCCTCTACCCAGCCATCTTCGGCCATTTTAGCCAAAGCCAGGGCCTCGATGGAATTGGGGATCTTGGGGTTGACGACCTCGGTAGCTGCGAGAATGGCTACCCTGGGCCTCTCCAGGCCGAACTTGTGGGCCACCTCGACTACGTTCTGGATGATGACCAGCTTCTGCTCGATGGTGGGTGAGAGGATCACGCCGCTGTCGCTCAGGTAGATGATGCGGTCGAAGCCAGACACCTCAAAGAGACCCACGTGGGTGAGGAGTTTTTTGTCCCGGATACCTCTCTCGTGGCTAAGGGCTGCGCCCAGAATCTGCGGCGTCTTAAGCCGGCCCTTGACCACCACATCGGCCTGGCCTTCGCGGGCCATAGCGACCACCTGACGAGCAGCCCGGCCAGTGTCCGGCTCATGAACGATGGTCATGCCGCTGAGGTCGAGGTGATGTTCCCAGGCCAGTCGCTCGATGGACGGTTTATCGCCCACCAGAAGTGTCGTTACAATGCCCAGTTTTTGCAACTCCTCAGCAGAGGTAAGCACTGCGGGATCGTGGGCTGCGGCTATGGCGATGCACTTCGGCCCCACCGCCCGTGCCGCTTCAATCAACTCGGTGAAATTGGTGATGAGCATGGGTCTTGAATCCTCCGGATTTTGTCGGCCATACATTTTACAACGATTTGACCTGCGAGGCAAATCAACCCTCTCCCGGCCTCCCCCCGCGGGGAGGAGTAAAGTTTGTCTTTTTGATGAGGTCAGGTATAATAGAGGCCACGGTTAGCCATGACGAAACTGATAGCCTTATTCACCACTTCATTAATTGTTGGCTTCTCTGGCGCGTTGATGCCAGGGCCGCTCCTCACGGTGGTCATCAGTGGGAGCGCTCAGCGAGGCTTCTGGGAGGGGCCGGCG
>CAYNWI010000573.1:0-1604 GCA_964400825.1 uncultured Anaerolineae bacterium
CCCATGAACTTCCTGGATGGGGAGATACGGACGGAGGACGGTCAGGTGCTAGTGCAGACGGGCGGCGGCGAGATTTATCCATCTCCCGAAGTCCAGACGATGCTCCGCCAGTTGAAGGATCAATCGGTGCTGGTGGGCATCCGGGCCGAGAACATCGAAACGCTGCCCGCGCCGGCCGATGACACGCTACAGGCCGAGGTGCTCGTCGTCGAACCCCTGGGCTCCCACAACCTGATCACCATGCAGTTGGGGCCTGAACGCATCAAGGTGAACACCGAGGCCGATTTCAAAGCCCAGCCAAATCAAACCCTCTGGCTGCGCCTGAATACTGACAAGATTAGTTGGATAGACAAGGCCAGCGGCCGGGCACTGTACTACGATTAAACCGTAGTAGCGACTGAAGTCGTCACTACGAACACCTATCGAAACGAACCAGGAGGAATTGATGGCCGGAGAGCAGATCAAAGTGGGGCTGATCGGGTGTGGCAACATCGGCGCCGGAGGCCACCTCCCCGCCTACGCCCACGTCCCAGAGGCAGAACTGGTGGCCGTGTGCGACGCCGTGGGGGAACTGGCCCACGCGGCCGCGGAGCGTTCAGGAGCAGCGGCCTATACCGACTACCGGCGACTACTGGAGCGGGAGGACATCAGGGTGGTGGACATCTGCGTGCCCACCTACCTCCACGCCCAGGCAGCCATCGCCGCCATCAAAGCGGGCAAGCACGTCCTCTGCGAAAAGCCGATAGCCCACACGCTGGAGGCCGCTGATGCCATGATCGAAGCAGCACAGGCAAACGGCGCCAAGCTGATGATCGGGCAGGTGCGCCGCTTCGACCACCGCTACGCGAGCATCAAAGCCCAGATCGACGCCGGAAAGGTGGGGCGGCCGGTCTTCATCCGGCGGGCGGAACGACAGTTCCTGCCCTTCCCGCCCGACGCCTGGCAGTGGGACCCCAAACGGGGCGGCGGGGTGATCCTCGACATCGGCGTCCACGCCACCGACCTGTTCCGCTGGTTCCTCGACGAAGACGCCGTCGAGGTCTATGCGGTAGCGAAGTCGGTACGAGAGGCGGCCAGGGAGGCCGGGAGCTTCGACCACGCGATGATCACCTGCAAGTTCGACGGGGGCGGGGTGGGCTTCGCGGAGGCCAGTTGGGCCTATCCGCAGGGCTTCGGTGGGACCCTTTATGCCCAACTCGATGTCGTGGGGACAGAGGGGAAAATCCAGTACGCCGACAAGGACACGAATCCGATGCTGACTTACACCACCGAAAAGGGCCACGAACTGCCCCGCTACTTCCGCTTCATGTCTACCACCGAGTACGCCTTCGAGGAGGAGATCCGCCACTTCGTGCGCTGCGTGCTGAACGACCGGGAGCCGGCCGTCAGCCCGCAGGACGCCCGCGCCGCGTTGGAGATGGCGCTGGCGGGGCAGCGCTCCGCCGAGACGGGGGAGCCGGTATCGCTACCATTGCGAAAGGAGGTCGAATAGTGGAGAGCATCGAGCTTGGCGTCATCAGTTACGCCCATCCACACGCACAAAAATACGCCGCCGCCATCGCCGCCTGCCCCTGGGCCGACTTGGTGGGCATCGCCGGGCTGGG
>CAYNWI010000574.1:0-1604 GCA_964400825.1 uncultured Anaerolineae bacterium
CAAGGAACCACCTTCCGTTTCCGCGTTATCAGCGGGAGCATGGCTCCTCTCATCGCGGCTGGGGACGAGATCGTGGTCGAGCGGGCCAACGCGGACAGGCTGCGCCGGGGCGACATCGTCCTCTACACGGTGGGCGGCACTTTTCACACCCACCGCCTGCTGGCCAGGCGCAGGCACGACAGCGCGACCCTCCTGGTGACCAAAGGCGACGCCTCCCTCCATCCCGATCAGCCCTGGAGGGAGGAGCAGCTTGTGGGCAAGGCGGTGGCGATAAGAAAACAGGAGCGAACGATTGATCTGGAGGGTGGAAAATGGAAGTCGCTGAACCGTCTACTCGGCATCCTCGCGGCCCTGCAAGTGACTGCCCTCCGAGCGGCTCGGCGGGTGAAGCTGGCCGTCATTGGGAACAGGAGGACTCGGTGGACGTCTTGGGTAGCCAGGTTGGTCTCCGCTCCCTCGCGATGGCTGGTCAGGCTGGCTGGATGACTGGCAAGAAATCGTGCTTGGGTAAGGGGTAAGAGACCATGAAGAGAAGTCACACCATCTTGATTCTGATAGCCGTGATAATCCTGCTCGATGCGAGCCATACACTGGCCGCCGTGACGCTGGCCTCATTCACCGCTGCAGGCGGCGATGGCCAGGTTCTCCTGGAGTGGGAGACAGCCAGTGAGATCAACAACATCGGCTTCAACCTCTGGCGCAGCACCAGCGAGGCGAGCGGCTACGCCAGGCTCAACGACTGGCTCATCCCCAGCCAGGCGCTAGGCTCTGTGGTGGGAACTCATTATTATCACACCGACAGCGCTGTGGTCAACGGCACTGCTTATTACTACAAGCTGGAGAGCGTAGCCACCAACGGCTCCAGCGAGTTCCACGGCCCCATCTCGGCCACTCCGGGGGCCCAGCCGACGGCCACTCCAACGGCCACCTTCACCCCTCAGTGGGTGGGCACACCGACAGCCACCGCGACCGCCACGGCCACGCTCACCCCGCCGCCCACGGCCACGAGAACCCCCACGGCGACACCACCTCTGCCCACGGCTACCAGCCTCCCAACATCCTATCCCCCTTTGCCCACGGACACCAGCATCCCAACATCCTACCCCACCTTGCCCACGGCCACCAGGCCCCCCGAACCGACGAGCACCCCGACCTCGATCCTGACAGCGACTCCCACTCGGACGCCAATGGCGGCAAGCCTCCCCACCAGTACGCCTGCCACCACGGAGATCAGCTCCCCCACGAACACTGTGGCAGCGACAAGAATCGCCACCGTAACCCTTTCGCCCACGCCGTCCCTCGACACGACTCCGGAAAGCTCAGTCGAGCCGCTCAGGACACCGTCGCCAACCAACCCGCCGACCTCAACACCCCGGCCGCCGACAGCAACCGTAGCCCCGACAGCCTTGAGCCGTCCTCAGAAGACGCCGACGCCAACGCCGACGGCCTTAGGCCTGCCTCAAGGAACGCCTGCCCAGGCTGCTACCCCGCTGGCCTTGCCGATCTCCAGTCGCCCTGCGGGTTTGGGCCACCTCTGGCTGATTGGCATCCTGCTCGTCGCCCTGGGGGCAGGGGTGGCCTGGCTGGCCTATTCGTTCATTAGG
>CAYNWI010000575.1:0-1602 GCA_964400825.1 uncultured Anaerolineae bacterium
TGACCCGCCGCCAGACGGTGGTCTCATCCCTGCAGGCCGTGGCCGAGAGGAGCCAGCGAGGCGTCCGGGCTTATCTGGATGGACAGCAGGCTTCAGGCCACGTCGAGGGGTACGTCTCCTTCTGGGTCTTCAACGGCCTGGCTGTGACCGGCGACCTGGAGACCCTCCTGGCCCTGGCTGCCCGGCCAGAGGTGGAAAAAATCCGCGCCAACCACACCCATCAACTCCCAGACCCCCCCCTTAATCCCCCCCCTGGGAGGGGGGGGACAGGACTCTTAAGGGTAGGTTTTTTGTCTGGGCCTCCACCCACCCCAATATATGGTAGTAGGTGCCCTTTCTGTGCCCATACATGGGGGTTGGATGGGCCGATTCTAAAAAACCTACCCTTGAAAGGGGGGACAGGAGGGGGGGGTGTGGAATGGAACATCGCCCAGGTGCGAGCCGATCAGGTGTGGAACGATTTCGGCATCACCGGGCGCGGGGTGGTGGTGGCCAACCTGGACACCGGCGTGGACTGGACTCACCCCGCCCTGCAGAGCCAGTACCGTGGCGCGGACGGCGACCACAACTACGATTGGTATGATTTCACCGACACTTACCCCAATGCCCCCGCTGACGGAGACAACCACGGCACTCACACCATGGGCACCATCGTGGGGGACGACGGGAATGCAAATCAAATCGGCGTGGCCCCTGGCGCTCAATGGATCGCCGTCAAGATCTTCGATGATTTCGGCGTCACCGATGACGTGAAGATCCACCAGGGCTTCCAGTGGATCCTGGCCCCCACCGACCTCAACGGGGAGAACCCGGATCCCAGCCAGGCCCCCGACGTGGTCAACAACTCCTGGGGCGACGTGAACGGGGCCAACCCCGCTTTCTGGGCCGACGTGGCGGCCTGGCGAGCAGCGGGCATCTTCCCCGTCTTCGCCGCCGGCAACGACGGGGACATGGGCAGTGGGTCCGCGCACTCACCGGGCAGCTTCCCCCACGCCGTGGCCGTGGGCGCCACCGACTCCGATGACGCCATCGCCTACTTCAGCAGTCGAGGCCCTTCCTTCTGGGATGAGGTCAAGCCTGAGGTCAGCGCGCCCGGCGCGGACATCCGCTCCAGCGTGCCCGGCGGTGGCTACGAGGGGGGCTGGAGCGGCACTTCCATGGCCACCCCTCACGTCGTCGGTCTGGCGGCCCTGCTGCTGGAGGCCGATCCCACCCTGACCGCCGACGACCTGGAGAACTTCATGGAGTACACCGCCCTCGATCTGGGCGAGCCCGGCCCCGATAATAATTTCGGCGCGGGGCGGATTGACGCCTACGATGCCGTCCGCTGGGCGCTGGGGGCGGGGAAGCTCTACGGCACGGTTGGAGTTTCTAGCCCCCCCTCAATCCCCCCCCAAGTTAGGGGGGAAGTTCCACCATCCAACGTCCAGCTTCCAACTATTCCTGGGGCCACGGTCAGCGGTGTCAGCCAGGCCGGTGACCGGTTTGTCGCTACCACCGACGCCACGGGGACCTACGCCGTGAGCGTGCCGGGGGGCTTCTACGAAGTCACGGCCAGCGCGTTCGGCTACCTCTCGGCCACGGTGCAGGGCGTGGAGGTGA
>CAYNWI010000576.1:0-1600 GCA_964400825.1 uncultured Anaerolineae bacterium
GAGCTATGGCTGGACGGTTCCCTGTCCAGATGGAGAGTGAGTGGCGAGCCTAACGCCTCCTTGGCCGGTAGGGCTGGTTGGTCGTCAGCAGCCGAGTCACCAGTCGAACCAGCTTGCGGGCGGTGAGCACGATGGCCCGCTTGTGTTGGTGCTTGCGCACTTCGTGGTACTTGCGATCATAGTAAGCCGCATACTCAGTGTCGCGCAACCGGACGGATTGGGCGGCTTCACAGAAGTAGTAGCGCAGGTAGCGATTCCCGGTGCGAGTGAGGCGGGTTTCATCGGCTTCAAAGTCTGCCGATTGGTGTTTGCGCCACTTGAGGCCGGCGAACTTGGCCACCTTGGCCTGGTTGTAATCGAAGCGCTCGATGCCAGCGATCTCAGAGATGATGCCGCCGGAGAAGACGGGGCCGAAGCCGGGGATGGTGTCCAAGGTGTGGGGGATGGCTTCCATGTGCTGGGCGATGGCGGTGTTGAGCCGCTTCTCCTGGCGCTCCAGGAAGGTGATGTGCTTGAGGCTCAAGTCCAGAACCAAGTTGATGGGGTGTTGGAGGGCTTCGGGCAAGGTGTAGGAGTTACGAGCCACCTGCTGGAGCTTGCGAGCGTTCTCGGCAGGATTGGGGAAGCGTCGTTTGCCCTTGAGGTCGATGAATTCTACCAGTTCGTGGAAGGGGATGGCGGCGATCTCCTCGATGGAGGCGAACTCCTGGAGCACGGCTCGGCTGGCGGCTCCGAAGACATTGGAGAAGGGCTTCCTGTCTTTGTGGGTGTACTCGCTGACCTTGAGATAGAGGATGGCCAGGCAGTAGGCCTTTTCACGAGCCAGGTTGTGGACCACGTGGTAGCGGTAGCGGGTGAGAAAGCGCAGGGGCAGGTAGATTTCTTCGTAGTGGAAGGGCGCTGGCAGGTCTCGCCCCAGGCGGAGCCGGTCACCCACGACGAAGGAGTCAATGTGGTCGGTGTGATCCAGGTCCACGAAGGTTTTCTTGAAGTTGGCCGTGAGGCGAGGGTTGAGCGGATAGAGCTCCAAGGGCCACTGATTCAAGAAGGGGTCCTGGCTCAAGGTCTGGAAGAAGTGAAACCAGTACCAGCCGGTGGCTTCGGCGGCCACTTGAAGGACATCGAAGTCGCCATCGAGCATCAACTGAGCCATCTGTTGCACGAAGGCCTCCGTGCCAGGGCGGTTGTTGTCCATGGTGAAGCGTGGGATCAGCTCCTGGCCCTGGCCATTCATCACACAGACGGCGTTTGTCTTGCGGTGGACGTCAACGCCCACCAGTAGGGGGTTGGACATGATTCTCCTTTCTTTGAGATAGTGTGGTGGTTATCGTCTGCCCAAGGGAGGTGGAATCCCTGGCCCCCGATGAGGTCAACAGCCTCGCGATCAATGAGAACTCCCCCTGTCACGAGGATGCGCCCTGGGTCTGCTGCCCCAGGTCGTGACAGGTTACGAACAAGATGCGGGTTAGAAGTACCCATCGGGACGAGGGGCGCATGCTTTGGTAGAAGTCACCCCGTGGGGTGCAACGAGGAGGACAAGCGCTACCCTCCCTGGGCCAGCCCCCAGGATGCCAGAGAATCCCCATTTTGTCAAGTGGGC
>CAYNWI010000577.1:0-1596 GCA_964400825.1 uncultured Anaerolineae bacterium
GCAGGTTTTATTTGGAGGGGATATGGACGATTTCCAGAAAGTTGTTTTAGCTGCGCTTTTGCACGATCTTGACAAACTTCCTGAGATCGCAGAAGCCCTGGCTCCGCTGAATTGGCAAGCTGCTCGACAGGACCCAGTTCTTTCTCGCATACTTCTCCAAGCCGAAGCGTACTCCTCTGGGAGCGAACCAGGCGCTCCTCTAGCTAAGCCTCCGCTTGCTTCCATCTTCAGCCGCGTCCAGTTGGATCACCGGCCGCCTACTTATTACCGGAGGATCGCTTCGTTGGCTAAGACGGAAGCCGACCAGACCCACCTGTTTCCCACAGATTTAGAGGTAGCAGACGATTTAGAGGACTACTTGCGAGCCTTGGCTGCCGAGTTACGAGAATTGGTGGAAATGGTTGAGCTTGAGGACTTCGATCGTCTGTATGACCACTTGCTGGCCGTGCTGCAGCGCTATGCCTGGTGTCTGCCTGCCCACGTCAATGATGTGTCCTTGTTCGACCACCTGAAGATGGCCAGTGCGATTGCAGCTTGCCTGTACCGCTATCATGAGGCCAACAAATCGCTCAAAGCTGAGGCTATCGAGGCCGCTGAAGGGGAACCGCGCTTCCGTCTGCTGGTGGGCGACCTTTCTGGCATCCAGGATTACATTTTCGGCATCGCCAGCATCGGCCCCGGCGGTGTGGCCAGGCGCTTGCGAGCTCGTTCTTTCTTTATGAGCCTTATCTCTGATGCCCTCGGCCACCTAATTGTCCACCAGTTCGAGCTTCCTTTGAGTAATATCATCATGTCCTCCGGCGGCAAATTTTACGTCCTGCTGCCCAATCTGCCGGATGCGGGGGAGCGGATAGCGCACCTGCGCGAGGAAATTGATGGTTGGCTCATGGCGAAGTTCAACGGTGAGATTGGGGCCAATCTGGAATCCACTGCCTTCCCAGGCGCCCATTTCGGGCCTAGCAGGTTGGGGGTGGCCGGCTTCGGTAAGGTGGTCACTGATCTGAGCTATGCTCTGGCTGGGCGCCGGAAGCAGCGATCCCGCCAGGTGTTGCAAACAGAGGGGCGGTGGAATAAGGAGCGATTCCTGATCAAGCAGTATTTCAAGGGAGTGGGCGATTGCCAGAGCTGTGGGCGTTTCCCGGCCAACGAAGCCGGTGGTCTTTGCCCACGCTGTGCTCAGGATGCTCAACTGGGAGGGAAGCTGCCCAAGGCCAGGTACGTGGCTTACTACGCGGCTGGGGGGCCAGCGGACAGTATCGCGCTTCCGATGGGGTACCAAGCCGCCGTGCTGACGGAGGTGGAACTGGCGCAGGCCGAGGGAGCCTACCTTGTGATGCGGCTCAACAATCCCGACGTAGGCGGCTTGCGCGAGCATCCAGCCGGTTTCCGCTACCTGGCCAATCACGTTCCTACCTGGCCCGATGGTAGTCCCAAGACCTTCGATAAGATCGCTGGTTCAGCCAAAGGGCGGCAACTTCTGGGCTATGTCAAGGCTGACGTGGATCACCTGGGGGTGCTCTTTGCCCAGGGCCTCCGCGCCGATGAGGGCGGTCGCGACACGGCGGCTCACCTGATGGCCCTCAGCCGGGAGCTCGA
>CAYNWI010000578.1:0-1594 GCA_964400825.1 uncultured Anaerolineae bacterium
CAAAGAGCCAAAAACGATGCGACTGCATCGAGGAAATGATCTCATTCCTCACTTCTGGCGATATGTCAGCACGGGAAACCGAATGTCCATACTCTTTGACGAGGCGTGCATATTCGTAGTGCTGAGGCTCGTCGGGGGCCTGCCAGGGGGGTATTACTGCTCCGTAGATAAGCCCACGGACCAGAGCTAGGCTCAGCAATACGATCCAAAATCCTCGTAACGATAGTGAACTTTGCATTTAGAGCCTCAACCTTTTAGCCTTATGATCTCTCAGAGCCATCGGGCCTCAAACCTTCCACTAACTGGCGCACAAACCTCGTAGCAAAACCCAGTCCTAAAGCCATAGCCCGGAGAAGAAGAAAGAAAGGAGAAAGCAGCCCAACCAGCCGATCCTGCTTAGCCACCCCCACGGCGAATGGCAAGGTGGTAAAGAGAAAAAGCAGCCCGACCACAGCCATGCCCCAGAGGAATTCGGAGCGTTTCCCTTCAAACAATAACCATCCGGGTATCATAAGCCCGAGAAGGAAAAGCAACCCTATCTGAACTTTCAATGCCTGTGGAGTATAAGAATCCTTGAGCATCTTGTCCGGATGCTGGCGATAGCTCTTCGTTCGCCAATAGGCCCGTTGGAACTTGGCACGAAAATAAGCCCAAAGCGTTTCTGGGTGGCGGTGATAGACGATGGCTTGGGGATTGAAAACCATTTTGTGGCCAAGCCTGGAGAGCTTGTAGGACAGGTCCACATCCTCACTGAGCAAAAAGCCTGGGTCGAAGCCCCCAGCCGCCAGGAATCCTGTCTTCCTATAGGCTGCCGAATGAGAATCGACAAAATCGACGTACCGCTCTCGCTCCAAGAGGGCATACCTTTCCTCGAACTCTGCCTGAATGAACCGTGCCAGTAATGCCCTCTGGCGTGTTCGATAGGCCCCTTTCACCGCCACCACGCCGGGTTCGGCGAAGGGCTTAATCATCTCCTCGATCCATTCCTTCGTGGGAACACAGTCAGCATCGGTAAAAAGGATGATCTCGCCCCTTGCCTGATTCACCCCCAAATTCCTTGCCGCCCCGGGCCCTTGATTAGGCTGCGACAGCAAGTGAACATCATACTTCTTGGCCACTTCTCGGGTTCTGTCCGTAGAACCATCATCAACGACAATCACCTCGTATTCGCCCCTGGGGGTGGATTGATCCAGAAGAGCCGCTAAACATCCCCCCAAGGTCTCCGCCGCATTGTAGGCGGGAATAATAACCGAGATTACAGGGCGCTTCTTCAAGTTACTTCCGTCTCCAAAGCCCCTCGCTTCAGACGCTTCCAACTAACGTTCTCCCACCACAAAAAGAAGACTCCCAAGAGAACAGGGGGGAGGAAAACGATGAAGTACAGTAGCAGTCCGTAGCTCAACGCCGGGCTTCGCTCCACGCCGAAGACGGAGAGGGCCAAAAGGCATAGATAGTGAAACACTCCCACCTTTCCCGGCGAGGATGGGACGGCCACCCCCACCTGGAGGACGACCAGCAGGAAAACCGCCGCCAGGAAGGGTAGGTGAAGGCGTAGGGCCAGGAAGGCGATGTAGTTGGTCGAGGCTGCCATAAG
>CAYNWI010000579.1:0-1589 GCA_964400825.1 uncultured Anaerolineae bacterium
TCACCTCCACCTCCCCTATCCACCTCTCCGCCGCCTGAGCCATCTCCAGCAGCGTCCGGGCCGGATAGGGAGCGATCTCTCTGAAGCGGGGCACGAGAGTTGCCTGAGGGCGAAATTGCTGCAAGACGTACTTCCCGGCTCTGGCGATTAGCTTGACTATCTCCTCGACGTCCTCAGGGGCCACGATGCCCGGCACCACCGTGGTGCGGAACTCGTGATCTATCCCCGAAGTCAGTATCAACCTCACGCTCTCTTCGATCCGCTGCCCCTCAACCGGCACGCCGGCCGCCAAAGGATACTTCGCCGGGGATGTCTTGATGTCCATGGCCACGTAATCCAGCAGCCCTTGCTCTAGCAGTTCTCTGAGTATCTGAGGGCGGTAGCCGTTGGTGTCCAGTTTGATCGCCAGGCCCAGTTCTTCCAGCTTCCGCATAAAATCGTCGAGGCCCTTTTGCAGCGTCGGCTCGCCGCCGGTGATCACCACCCCATCAATCAGACCCCGCCGACGTGTGAGATGCTGGAAGATCTCGGCAAGGTCAATCTCTGGGAGGCCATCCGGATGCAGCACCAGTTCCGAGTTTTGACAGTAGGGACAGCGAAAGTTGCAGCCGCTGGTGAAGAGCACGGTGGCGATTCTCCCCGGATAGTCAATGAGCGAGGTTCTCACCCACCCCCTGATTTGCATCACCCCACTGTCCTCGCCAGCACCGTGTATTCCCTGCGCTCATCGAACTCCCGTTTCTTGCCCACGTTCCAGTTCCGAATGGGACGCAGATAGCCCACTATCCGAGAGTAAACCTCACAGGGCACCTTACTATCTGTGCGCGCCACGTTTGCTAGTTCCTCCGGCGTGTGGTCGCAGGGGCAGTAGGAGTGCTCGCCTGAGATATAGCCGTGGACGGGGCAGATGCTGAAGGTGGGAGTGAGGGTGTAGTACGGCAGGCGGAAGTTCTCGGCGATCCGCCGCACCAGCAGGCGCGCCTGTCGCCAGTCGTCTATCCTCTCGCCCAGGAAGGCGTGGAGCACCGTTCCCCCGGTGTAGAGCACCTGCAGGTCGTCCTGGTGCTCCAAAGCCTCGAAGACATCGTCAGTATAGCCCACCGGCAGATGGGTGGAGTTGGTGTAGTATGGAGCTTCGTCCGTACCCGCGGTGATGATGTCCGGGAACCTGGCTTTGTCCGCCTTGGCCAGCCGATAGGTGGCCCCTTCGGCAGGGGTGGCCTCCAGATTATAAAGGTTGCCCGTCTCCGCCTGGAAGCCCTTTAGCTTCTCCCGCATGAAGTGGAGCGTTTTCAGGGCCAAAGCCTTGCCGTCGGGATGGGCGATGCTAACTCCTAAGAAATTGAGACAGGCCTCGTTCATGCCGTTCAGTCCGATGGTGGAGAAATGGTTAGCCCAGTAGGCGCCCCCTATTTTCTTGATGGCCGCCAGGTAGTGCCTGGCGTAAGGGTACAGCCCCCTCTCGGTGAACTTTTCCAGAGTCTTCCGCTTGATTTCCAGGCTCGTCTTGGCTATCTCCATCAGCCGTTCCAGCCGGCGGAAGAAATCCTCTTCATCGCTGGCCAGGTAGCCGAGGCGGGCCAGGTTTA
>CAYNWI010000580.1:0-1586 GCA_964400825.1 uncultured Anaerolineae bacterium
GTAACTGCTCAGGCATAGAGTTACTATGCCAGGTTGCGTCCGTTTTCTTATGGAACTCTAACGTTTTCTTCATGCAATTCTAACAAACATCCAGTATAATAGTGGCTATGAACTCGATCCGGCTTCCTACCGAAGAAGATATCCACGCCGCGTATCAGCAAGGAGAAGCGGCCGTCACCGTCCTGGTTGACATGTTGGTGGCCGTGATCCAGCAACAGCAAGCCGATATCGAGCACCTGGTCGCAACCGTGCGGGTGTTGGAGGATGAGCGCGCCAAGCACAGCCGCAACAGTAGCCAACCACCCTCCAGCGATGGCTTGAAGAAGCCTCGCGCCCGCAGCTTGCGCCAGCCGAGCGGCAAGAAGAGCGGTGGACAGCCAGGGCATCCTGGCCATACGCTCCAGGCTGTGGCCCAGCCAGACCATGTGGAGACGCATCCGGTCACGACTTGTCGTCGTTGCCAGGCCTCGTTGGCCGAGGTGAAAGCCAGCGACTATGAACGCCGCCAGGTGTTTGACTTGCCGTTAGTGCGGGTGGAGGTGACCGAACATCGGGCCGAGATCAAGCACTGTCCCCACTGTGGGCAGGAGAACGTGGCCGAATTCCCGGCTGAAGTCACCCAGCCGGTGCAATACGGGCCAGGGATCAAGGCCCAGGCAGTGTACTTCAACCAGTACCACGCCATTCCCCTGGAGCGCACCAGCCAGATCCTGGATGACCTGTATGCGCAGCCGATGGCGGAAGCCACGGTCATCGAGGGGGCGGTGGACACCGCCGAGCAGGTAGCCCCAGTCAATGAGCGGGTGAAGGAGCAGTTGACCCATCGGGAAGCGGTGGTGCATTTCGACGAAACCGGTCTCCGCGTGGCTGGGAAGTTGGAATGGCTGCATTCGGGCAGTACGGCCCACTTGACCTACTACGCCCTCCACCCCAAGCGAGGCTCGGAGGCGATGGACGCCATCGGCATTCTGCCCAACCTGAGCGGCACGGCGATGCACGACCACTGGCAGTCCTACTTCAAGTATTCGACCGTCTCCCACGCCCTGTGCAATGCCCATCACCTGCGAGACCTCAAGTTCATCGTCGAACAGTATCAGCAAGAGTGGGCGGGCGAGATGGCCGACTTGCTGCTGGAGATCAAGGCGGCGGTGGCACAAGCCAGCCAGACGCAGGATCA
Organism: uncultured Anaerolineae bacterium; assembly: GCA_964400825.1. Lineage (GTDB taxonomy): Bacteria > Chloroflexota > Anaerolineae > VGOG01 > VGOG01 > CAYNWI01. Next base: position 1,178 of record CAYNWI010000580.1, read on the forward strand.
CCTGCCCGCAGAACAGATGGCCGAGTTTGAAGCCCGCTATGACCGCTTGATCGAGCAGGGACTTCAGGCCAATGCATCCCCACCCGAAGTCGAACTGCCCCCGAAAAAGCGTGGCCGCCGTAAACAGAGCCCGCCCAAGAACCTCCTGGACCGACTGAAGGCCCACAAGTCAGAAACGCTGGCCTTTATGTATGATTTCAAGGTGCCATTTGACAACAACCAGGCGGAACGCGACATCCGCATGGTCAAGGTCAAGCAGAAGGTCTCCGGCTGTTTTCGGTCCGAAGAAGGGGGCCAAATCTTCTGCCAGATTCGTAGCTACCTCTCGACGGCTCGAAAGAATGGTCAGCCGGTATTGGAGAGCTTAAGACTGGCATTGACTGGCGCACCCTATGTGCCGCCTGCTCTC
>CAYNWI010000581.1:0-1586 GCA_964400825.1 uncultured Anaerolineae bacterium
CCAGGAGATGAGGGGCTGGCTGACCTCTAGCGCCTTTACCAGCTCCGAGACGCTTCGATCGGCATGAGCGGCCAACTGGGCGACGATGCGCAAGCGGGCGATGTCACCCAAAGCCTTGAAGCATTTTGTGAGCTCTTTCGACTTGTTCAACAGATCATCGGGCATATCCAACCGACCATTCATCTATTGATAAAGGAATATTTATATATTACACCAAAAGTCGGTCTCTGTCAAAAAACCACTTGCCAACAATCCACTTTTGTGCTAAAGTAGTAGGGCCTCCCGTTCGCCGAAGGTCTCCTGGGCTTTGTTGAAGAAGGCCGTGTTGTGGGACGACTCTCCACTCCGGAGCGCCGGCGTACCGAGCTTGTTCGGGGTGTCCCCACCCGGCTGCAAGTTTGTAGCCGATAAGACTCCCAACAAGTTAGGAACTCCCACCGGCGATGCGTTTTTCCCAAGGTGGAATGGACTCGGTCAGAGACCTCAGCTCAGCACAAGGTAGAGAGGATAGAACCGTGAAAATCATCCCTCCTCACCGGTGGGATGTCTCCCCCTCGGAGGCTTTGGAGATACAGCAGGGGCTGCGGGGCAGGCTATCCACGGAGAGGACTTTCAGGCAAGTAAACACTGTAGCCGGGGTTGACGTTGCTTTCAAAGGCGAAGTGGCTCAGGCTGCGATAGTAGTGCTCAGCTATCCGGGGTTAGCCCCTCTCGATTACAGCCTGGCGGAACTGCCCGTGGAGTTTCCGTATATCCCCGGCCTGCTGGCTTTCCGCGAAGCGCCGTCTGTATTGGCCGCCCTGGAGAAGTTGAACATGGAGCCCGACCTGTTCATTTTCGACGCTCAGGGCCTGGCTCATCCTCGTCGCCTGGGGCTGGCGACCCACCTGGGGGTTATCATAGAAAAGCCCTCCATCGGCTGCGCCAAATCGCGCCTCTGCGGCAGCCACCACGAACCTGGCTCCGAAAGGGGCTCCTATGCTCATCTCTACGATGGCGACGAGGTCATCGGCGCGGTGGTGCGCACCAGAACCAACGTCAACCCTCTCTACGTCTCCATTGGCCACCAGGTAGATCTGCCTACCGCCATCGAGTACGTCCTGGGCTGCTGCACCAAATACCGCCTGCCCGAGACGACGAGATACGCCCATCGAGTGGAGGGAGGAGAGAGGTTGCAAATAAAGACAAGCCAGCCCAGCCTCTTCGAGTTATGAAATAGATCCCTTGGAAAGCACATGGATACTCAACGACAAATCAGGCATCTACGATTTTCGCAGCCCCGGCTCCGGCCTGGGGGAGAAGATTGACCCAATGCTCATGGCCTCGTTCTTCTCTTTTCGCCTGCAGCCCCAGGCCTTTTACGAGTGGGCTCACCCCCTGGCCAGGAAATCGCTGGTGGCGGAGCCCAACCCCGCTCACCGAGCATTGGCTGAGCTGGTGGAGGATTATCGGCTGCTGGCCGCCGATAGAAGGCCCTGCCTCATGATTTTTTGGAGAAACGAGCTCAAAGCTTGGCCGCAAAGTACAATCTTGTTTGTGCGACAGCTTTCTAGATCACATCTGCCTAAGAAAATTGCTTAGAAATG
>CAYNWI010000582.1:0-1581 GCA_964400825.1 uncultured Anaerolineae bacterium
CCGGAAGACAGTGTCCCCGCAGGTCGCCCTCTGTACCTGGATCTATACTGGCAGCCTGCTATCGAGCTGGAGGGCAACTATTCCTTTTTCGTCCACCTGGTTGGCGACGGGGGGCAGGTGCTAGGGCAGATGGACGTCACTCACGATTTGGCTGGCTTCAAGCCGGGAGAGGTCGCCGTTGATCGTTACGAGATACAGGTCTTGCCCACGACTCCGCCGGGGTCTTACCAACTCATCGCCGGCGTGTACATCACCCTCCCCGAAGGAGGATGGCAGCGGCTGACGACCGAGCAGGGAGGCGAGTCCGTGCTCCTGGCCGAAGTGGAGGTAGTACCGTCGCCCCTGCACCCCGTCACCTTGCACCCCCTACATCAGCCGTTTGCCAACGGGCTGACTTTGATAGGAGTGGATTACGACAACAGCCTGGAGGACACCCGGCGGGTCTACCTCCACTGGCATCGCTTTGGGGCTGGCGACGGCGACTACGATGTGCTTCTGTATGCTGGTAGTAGTGTAGTGGCCAGGAGTCGTCTGCCACAAGTCCCCCTGGGTGCCTATCTCACCACCGCCCACGACTTGCCACTGGCGGCCGCGCCCCTGCAAGTGGAGTTGCGTTCAGCCGACGAGGTAATCAGTCAGCGTTTAGGCCCTTGGGGTTGGCCTGGAAGAAGGCGTTTGACCCTGCCAACTCCACCCCCGCAAAGCCATTACGTGGATTTGGGAGGGGAGATGCTGCTGGCGGGCGTTGGATGCCGCAGGCTGCCAGGGGATACGGTGAGGGTGGAGCTGCATCTGGTGGCGAAAAAGCCCATCCTGCACGACTACGTGGTCTCCGTGCGTTTGACCGATGAGGCCGGGCGACTTCTCTCCCAGGACGATACCGTCCCCGCGCTGGGGACCATCCCCACTTTGAAGTGGATACGAGGATCGTCTATTTCCGATGTCCATTTTGTGCCCGTTCCCGCCGGCGCTCAGGCGGGCCCTCTCAAACTGAGTTTGATCATCTACGATGCCTTCACCATGCGGAAGCTGGGTGTCCTCGACGACCGATTGGCTAAGCTGGGTCCCAGCGTGCCCCTGGCGCAACTGGAGCTTCAGCAAGACTGAATTGTCGTAAGTTCGTGATGAAAAACCCAAAACTTGCGTGAAATCACGAAAGATGCTATAATACCCCAAGATAGTCATCATAACGAACTTCATAGCAGCTAGAAAGGAGCATTAAAACATGAGCGAGGAAGAGTTGATTGAGCCGAAGGTCAATCCCAATCCGACCTGGAAGGTGAATACCAAAGCTCGGCTGAGCGCCTGTGATAATCGTCCTGGACTGAAGAAGATTTACGTCACGGTTCTGGATGACAAGGGCGAGCCCCTGAGCGGGATCAAGGTGCGCTTCGATGTCGAGCCTTCCCAAGGCACGGCTTACGATCACCCGAACGTCTGGGGGTTGACCAACGAGCAGGGCTATTTGGAGTGGGACCACCTCGGCGTGCCCACCCGCTACATGCTCTGGATGGAGGATGATGAGACTCCTCTCGTCGAGAACATCCGCACCGACCTGGGGTACGAGTACTGTCGTCCTTC
>CAYNWI010000583.1:0-1575 GCA_964400825.1 uncultured Anaerolineae bacterium
GGACTCCACGAGGTTGCTGACCGCGAGGCGGCAACGAAGAAAGGTGGCACCACGAGCGCTCTTCGTCCTTACCAGGAGTGAAGAGCGTTTTCATTAAATTAAGGGAGGTTAATCATGCTCGATCTAAATTTCATCCGCGAGAACCCAGACCAGGTCAAAGAGGCTCTGGTCAAGTTGAATACCGCCGCGCCCATTGACGAGATCCTGGCCCTGGACGAGGAGCGACGCGGCCTTCTGACAGAGGTGGAGGCCCTGAGGCACCAGCGCAATGTCACCTCTGAAAAGATAGGGCGCATGAGCAAAGGAGAGGAACGCCAGGCCCTCATCGCGGAGATGCGCCAAGTGGGGGAACGCATCAAAGCCCTGGATGGCCGGGTAGGCGACGTAGATGAACGGCTTCAAGAGGCCATGCTTCTGGTGCCCAACATGCCCCACGAGACGGTGCCCATCGGCCAGGACGACAGCGAGAACGTGGTGGTGCGCACCGAGGGGGAACCCCGCCAGTTCGACTTTGAGCCGCTGCCTCACTGGGACTTGGGGACGGCGTTGGGGATCATTGACTTCGAGCGAGGGGTGAAGCTCTCTGGCACTCGCTTTTACGTGCTCAAAGGCCCAGGGGCCAGGCTTCAGCGTGCGCTCATCACCTGGATGCTCGACCTGCACGTGAAGGAGCAAGGCTACACTGAAATCTACCCGCCCTTTGTGGTCAAGCGGGAATGTATGGTCGGGGCGGCGCAGTTGCCCAAGTTCGAGGCCAACATCTACCACGACGTCGAAGACGACTTCTGGTTCATCGGCACGGCGGAGATTCCGCTGACCAACCTGCACCGCGACGAGATCCTGGATGCCGACCAGTTGCCACTGTACTACGTGGCCTACTCCCCCTGTTTCCGACGGGAGAAATTCTCCGCTGGCAAGGACACGCGGGGCATCAAGCGCGGGCACCAATTTGACAAGGTGGAGATGTACAAATTCGCCGCCCCGGAGAGCTCCTACCAGGAACTGGAGAAGATGGTGGATAACGCGGAAGACGTGTGCCGGGGGTTGGGCATCCCCTACCGGGTGGTACAGATGTGCACCGGCGACCTGGGCTTCGCTGCCGCCAAGAAGTACGACGTTGAGTTGTGGGCCCCAGGCTGCGGCGAGTGGCTGGAGGCCAGCTCCTGCTCCAACTGCGAGGGTTTCCAGGCCCGCCGGGCCAACATTCGCTACCGTACGGAGCCCGGTGCCAGGCCTGAGTTCGTCCACACCCTCAACGGGAGCGGCCTGGCCCTACCCCGAACTCTGATCGCCGTCATGGAGAACTACCAACAGGCTGATGGCAGCATTGTCATTCCTGAGGTACTGCGACCCTACATGGGAGGGATAGAAGTCATCAGCTAGGGTTGCGTGAAACGTAAAACGTCAAACGTGAATCCCTGCCAGCAGGTCAAATCCCCTTGATGATGAAATGAGAAAAGAAAAGCTCGGACACGCTGTACGCTTCCGAGCTTTTTCATTGAACGACACACAGTTTTTAGTACAGGAACATCGGCTTGCCGTGAGCGTGCCAGACCTTGGGCCGGTACTCTTCGA
>CAYNWI010000584.1:0-1573 GCA_964400825.1 uncultured Anaerolineae bacterium
CGGCACAAAAACCGTGCCTCGCAATGACACAAGCTGGGTGAAGGTTATCACAGGAGGGAGCACATGGACATCCAAAACCTGCGCTGGTGGGGATGGGGTACGCTGGATCAGTCCTTCAATCTGAAAGGCCGCACTGCCTTCTGGCCTGGACTGGAGCGGATGCTGGAGGTGCCCAGGGACCGGAAGCCGCGTCCACCGGTTACGCTGGAGGAGATAGAGTTGCGGCCGAGCCGGCTCGACGACCGACTGCTGACCTCGCTGCGCAAGCTGCTGGGCGACGAGGCGGTTTTCACCGACCGACGCACCCGCGTGGAGCACGCTTATGGAAAGAGCTACCGCGACCTGGTGCGCGTGCGCGCGGGCTACGTCCCCCACCCACCCGATGCCGTGGTCTATCCCGCCGACGAGGGCCAGGTGGCCGCGCTGCTGGCCTGGGCCGCCGATAGCGACCTCGCCGTCATCCCCTTCGGCGGCGGCAGCTCAGTGTTGGGCGGCGTGGAGCCTCAGCCAGGCGACCGACTGTGCATCACCCTCGACCTGGCCCGACTGGATGGCGTGCTTTTGGTGGACCTGGTCTCCCGCACGGCTCGCATCCAGGCCGGCGTGACCGGCCCGGAAGTGGAGGCCCAACTGAACGTGCACGGCTTCACCCTGGGCCACTTCCCCCAGTCCTTCGAGTTCTCCACCCTGGGGGGATGGATCGTCACCCGCGCCGCCGGGCAGAACTCCATCGGCTACGGCAAGATCGAACACCTGACCCAGGCCGTGCGGGTGGTCACTCCCGTCGGCATCGTGGAGACAAAGGATGTGCCGGCCACCGCCGCCGGCCCCAGCATTCTCGGGCTGATGCTCGGCTCGGAGGGCACCTACGGCGTGCTGACCGAGGCCACCATGCGCCTCCATCCCCTGCCAGAGGTGCAGGACTACCGGGGGCTGCTGTTCCGCACCTTCGACGACGGACTGGCCGCCTTCCGTGACCTGATGCAAAGCGAGCTGCACCCCGCCCTCGTCCGCCTCTCCGACCCGCCCGAGACCGAGGCCTACGCTCTGATGTCCCACCAGCACCACGGCCTCCGTGCCCTGTTCGACAAGGTGCTGGAGGGCTACCTGGGATTTCGCGGCTACGGCCTCGACGACAGTTGCCTGATGATCCTGGGCTTCGACGGCGACCCCGACGAGGTGGAATATCGCTTGAATCTGGCGCTGGAGATCTGTCAGGACCACCGGGGGCTGCACCTGGGCCGAAGCCTGGGCCGCTCGTGGAAACGCGACCGCTTCGCCCAACCCTATCTACGCGACGACCTGCTGGACAACGGCGTGCTGGTGGACACGCTGGAGACCGCCACCACCTGGTGGAACCTGACGTCGGTGTACCAGACCATGACCGCCGCCATAAAAAACGCCATCGCTGCCACCGACGGCGGCCCAGGCGCGGTGCTGACCCACATCTCCCACGCCTACCCGTACGGCGCGTCGCTCTACTCCACCTTCCTGGGACGCCAAACCTCGTCCGACCCACTGGAGAACCAGGAGCAGTGGCGCACCATCAAGCGCGAGACCACGGAGGCCATCC
>CAYNWI010000585.1:0-1157 GCA_964400825.1 uncultured Anaerolineae bacterium
TGGGCTGTCATCTATCGGGGCGGACCGTAGGGTTCGCCATCGCTATCCTCTCCCTTTTCAATCCACTGATATTCCATTCTTTTGGCAGCGAGACCCCGCTTTTCCTGGCCCTGGTCCTGGGCACCTTCTACACATACCTGACCGGTAGGACGTACCTGCCGGCCTTTCTGCTGGCGCTGGCGGCTCTGTGCAGAACGGAGGCGGTCATCCCCGGCGCCATCATCCTGGCCCACCTCCTCTATACCAGACGCCGCGCCGCCTTACCTTTTGTGTCTGCTGGCCTTCTGTCGGTGGCGCCCTGGCTGGTCTTCTCAGCGGTCTACTTCGGCTCTCCTCTCACCACCTCCTTCGCCGCCAAGCAGGCGGCGGTGAAAGCGGGAGCCGGCTTCGCACCCTTCCTGGAAGGGGCCAGGGATTGGGTCCCTAACATCATGCTAGATGGCGACGAAAGGTACCTTCTGGCGGCGCCCCTACTGGGGCTGGGTCTCCTGGTGCTGGCCACTGGGGACCGTCGCTGGCTCCTGGTGCTGGCCTGGCCCTTGGCCCAGGCTCTCTTTTATACCCAGCTGGGGATCCACTTCTACTGGTGGTACGCCGCCGCGCCGGGCCTCGGCCTCAGCATCATCGCCGGCTTGGCCGTAGGAGTGATCCCCATGGCCTTGAAGATTGTCATCCCCTACGCCCGTGAGAGGGGGGGCAGATTGTTGGTGCTGCGCCTCGCACAGCCTCAAGAACGGGAAGCCTCTCTGCTGCTGCTGGTGTCCATCGCTGGAGCCATCCTGGTGGTGGGCACCGCCGTGGCCTTGGCCTGGACGGGCCACCATCATCTGACCGGCTTCAAGGACCGGCAGGAAGGCATCAACGATCTCTACACTGCCACCGGCAAATGGCTGCAGGATAACACCCCTCCGGACGCCTCGCTGGCCTATGCGGAGATCGGCCAGATCTCCTTCTACTCCGGCCGCCGGACTATCGACATCCTGGCAGTAGTGACCCCCTCGCAGGTAGACCACTTGGCCAAGGCCGATTATCTCTGGCCGTACCTGTGCTACGAACCGGACTACATCCTTTACAACCCCGTGCTTTCCATCTGGAACGGGCAGATCAAGACCGAGTCGTGGTTCAAGCACTCCTACCGAGAGGTGGCAGCTGTCCGG
>CAYNWI010000585.1:1167-1569 GCA_964400825.1 uncultured Anaerolineae bacterium
TATCCCTTCCCTATGCATGTGTACGAAAAGCAGCCGGCGGCTGCGATCCCGCTACCGGTGGAGGAGGTTGACGTACATCAGACCAGGCTAGACTTGGGCTTTTCCCCCGGGCAGATTGGGGGCGGGAACGTCGTGGGCCAGACGTTCCGCTCAAGGCACGACGACCTCTCGGCGGTGGAGGTGATGTTCGGCAATGTGGGGCCGGGCAACGCGGCCACCATCGTCTTCCACCTTAAGGCGTCTCCGGTAGGCGAAGACCTGGTGCGGATGGAGGTGGCGGCGGCCGACCTGGAGCCCAATGCCTATTACGCCTTTCGCTTCCCTGCGATTGCCCAGGCCAAAGGGAAGGAGTTCTACTTCTACCTGGAGGCTGTTGAAGCAGCCCCGGGAAACGGCGTCACC
>CAYNWI010000586.1:0-1563 GCA_964400825.1 uncultured Anaerolineae bacterium
GGCTCATAGCCCTTTTTGGGATTTTGCATAAATGCAGAAATTGGGTTATAATAATCAGCGTGTTTCATAAGTCATCCGGCTACCCAAGCGAACCTTAACAACTCAGCATTTTGAGCGATAATAGGGACATATTCCTGCGAAAGGAGATGTCCCAATGGCAAAGAAGAAGCGCGGCAAGCGCTCAGGCCACCGGTCCAAGCCGAAACCGGAGTTTCGCGGTCAAGTAGAGACCGAACTGGTAGACCAGTTACTCTACCGCTTTGTGGCACTGGTCAAGCATGGATTGGAACTGATGTTGCGCGACCCTTCCGAGTTGGCCCGCAAGGAGTTCCGCCAGAACCCCGATCTAGTCTACACCGCCGAGGAGATTCCGGTGCTGGTGCTGTGGGCAGCAGCCGGGGCGTACGAACTGCCCTGGCCGGTATTCTGCCAGCACGTCCTGACCCACCCGAGGTGGGCTGAACTGCTGGGTGTAGAAACGCAAGCCGACCTGGACCGCCTGGCCGTGGGTCTCGAGGACTGTCCAGTTCGGGTCATCGAGTTGGCGGTGCACGATGGCTTGAAGGAAGGGGATAAGCAGGAGCAACGACCCGCCGCGCAGAGGCCGCCCGTCCAGGAAGAGTGTGCCAAATACATCCGGATCACGCTCATCCTCAAGCTGCTCAAGAAACGAATCCGACCTTTCTTGAAGCGCCTGGACCGCTGCGCCCCCAAGCATCCTTGCCATCGTCCCCGGACCTATCGCACCCGCTCCTTTGTGTTGGCCGACCTGGTCCGCTGGATGTTGGGCCTGCAGTCCACCGACGAACTGATCCGCGAACTGGAGCAGAATCCAGGCCTGGCGGGGGCAGTCAACTTCCGACCGGGAGAAATCCCCAGCAAAGCGACCTTCAGTCGTCGCCGTATGGCCGTCCCCCTGGAGGATTTGAAGGCCATCTTGCACGAGTTGGTCGAGGTGCTCGTACGCTGCAAAGTCATCGATGGGCGAGCCTGGGTGGTTGACTTGACCCGGGTGCCCACCTACAGCAGCGTGAGCAAGACCTATCCCGACCGACTCAATGGCAAGAGTGACCCGCAGGCCACCTTCTGTGGCTACCCCGACAACGATGGCGGATTGCAACTTGGCTACTGCCTGGTCTGGATAGTGGACTTCAAGACCGAGTTGCCCATTGCCCTGGTCTTTGGCGCGGGCAACGCCCAGGACAGCCCCCTGACGAAGCCGTTGTTGGAGCAGGCCTGCGACGAACACCCGCAACTGGCCCGCCGCTGTGAGTACTTCATCGGTGATGGCGGATATGATACCCTGGCCATCTTCGACTTCATCCTCCAGCGGCTGCGGGCCTTGCCGGCCATTACCAAGAACCCACGCAACGCCTCTGACCCCGAGGCCGACTTGGCCACCGACGCCCTTTGCGTACTGCGACGACGGAGCCCGCTGTACATGGCCCTCTTTCACAGTCGCACTAGCATCGAGCGCACCAACAGTTGGGCCAAGCTGACCTTCAATCTCAAATACCACAAACAGCGGGGCTGGAATGCTGTGGAGCATTGTGTGCTCTTTGC
>CAYNWI010000587.1:0-1557 GCA_964400825.1 uncultured Anaerolineae bacterium
TGCGGGTCAGGGGCTCGAAGTCGGGACGGTGGGTGCGATACCGCTGGCGGAACAGTGGGTAGAGGTCTTCGCCGGTGGCTTTGTCGCGAACGTCCACGATCCAGATAAAGTGATTGAGCCCCACAGCCTTGACGGCCACTTTCTCGTAAGCCAGGTCGATCCACAGCCTCGTGGGCTCGAGCTTCGCCGGGTCAGGGTGGGTACCCACGTCAGGAGGCACCTGGATACCCCACCGTTCGGCCAGCACGACAAAGGCGATGAGGTGGGCCATGTGGATTTGGTGGCACAGCCCCACGGTTTTGACCCGTGTGTAGCGTGTGGCGGCCAGGCAGAGGCGGGGCACCGGATTGGTAAAGTTGATGAGCCAGGCGTCGGGGCAGAGGCGCTCCATATCCTGGGCAACCCCCAACAGGACGGGGATGTTGCGCGCCGCGTGGGCGAACCCGCCGGGGCCACCGTTCTCAGCGTAGGGCTGCCGCAGGCCGTGCCGCAGGGGGATCTCCCAGTCCTGCTGCCACAATGCCTCGCGGGGGCCGACCTCGATGGACAGGACGACGAAATCGGCTCCCGGCAGCAGGTCCGTGCGTTCGGTCGAGGACTCGATGGTCATCTGGGCATCCCATTCGCGGTTCATCCGGATGCCCAGGGTGGACATGGTCTCCAGGCCCTGGCGATCTATGTCCACCAGGCCCAGTGTGCTGCCGCGGAGGGCCTGGCTGCGCATGATGGTGGCCAGGGTACTAAGGCCAAAGCTGGCGCTGCCCGCGCCGATGACGACGATTTTAGTAACAGACATGGGGTTGTTTCCTTTCTATTTTATACTGTGATGTGTCCGTAATTATACCACACGTGGGAGAGATTTGCCAGAAACGATGGAAAACGCTGCTGCGCACCCGGCCATTTGCTGCAACTCAGCCTATGGTGCAGGATTTCTGCGCCGCCATGGGCTGGGACGCCGAGTGGCAACCCAGGCCGGAGAAGCGGCGAGAATTGGGATTGGAGCGGCAGACGGCTTCAGAGTTTGACAACCAACCTCGTGTGTGATATTCTTATGGTCGCTGGCAATGAGTGAGAACATCGAGAGGAGGCGAAACGATGCGGATTATCACTCCGACCGAGATTGACGATGTAGCCTGGGAGGGCCATCTGGAGCCGCTGGGTCCGGTGTGCAGAGGGGACGCGCCCTTGCCGCGCGTGACGCTGGGCGAGCCGGCTTGGTGGCCCGCCGAGCAGGCGATGGAAGGCGAGACCGGCAAGAAATGGATGCCCCCCGCCGGCGACCGACGCTACACGTTGCTCCGCCTGGCCTGCACCCTGCATCCACCCGCCGACGCACGCACTTTCTATCAAGAAGCCACCCTGACCGCCTACCTGCGCCCCCACAGCGCGGGGACCGGCGCTGTCGTGGCCCACGACCTCTACCCGCAGCGACTCACCGCCGAGCGAAAGGGCAAATTCACCTTTGGCCTGGGGCCAGATTTGAAATTCGCCGATGTCTTCGAAGCCAGCCTGTTCGAGGTGGGCGCGGAGATCGAGTACCACCAGACCTTCCCCGTG
>CAYNWI010000588.1:0-1557 GCA_964400825.1 uncultured Anaerolineae bacterium
TTGCCCTCCAGAACATCCCCCGCCTGGACTACACGAGCCTTGTCCAGCCCTGGAATCTCCGGCACCAAAGGGCTTACCCCGGTAGCCAGGACCAGCACTTCAGGCTCAAACTCCTCAATCCTGGCCGCTGTCGCCTGCTTGCCTAATTCGATTTTAACTTCAAGCTTCTTCAGTTGTGTTTGTAGGTATTTGGTCAAGAACCCAATTCGGTCTTTGTGGGGCGGAATAGCTGCCTGGATTAACTGGCCACCCAGTCTGGATTGTTTCTCCCAGAGAGTCACCTGATGCCCCCTTAGAGCTGCTACCCTGGCAGCTTCCATGCCTGCCGGCCCACCACCGACCACGAGGACTTTCTTGGGCTTCTTTGCCGAGACAATCCGGTATTCCTCACCTCTTCCCAGAGCAGCATTTACCTGACACCTTATGCCCAGTACGCTAGAAGAGAACAAGTCATCCCGACACCCCATACAGACTATGCACGGGGTGATGTCCTCTAATTTGCCCGAGGCCACCTTATTGGGAAGCTCGGGATCAGCCAGAAGCCCTTTGCCAATAGCGATCAGGTCCACCCTGCCCGCCGCCAGAATACTCTCGCCAGCTTCAGGGGTAATCCTTCCCACAGCGATCACGGGCACGGTGACCGCTTTTTTTACCCCTTCCGCCAGGTCAGCAATTATAGCCGGAACGAAGGTAGGAGAGGTCAAATTAACGGGGTTCTTGGGCCCGCCAGCAGATACGTGGATGGCATCAGCACCAGCCTGTTGAGCCATCCGGGCTATCTCCCGGGCCTCCTCCAGAGAGGTCCCTTCCTCCAGGCCGTATTCCTTGCCGTTGATCCGGCACCAGACGGGGTAGTCACTACCTGCTGCTCCCTTCGCCGCCTTTATAATCTCAATGAGGAACCTGGCTCGGTTTGATAGACTGCCTCCATAGGCATCCTGCCGCTTATTCGAGGCACGGGAGAGAAATTGACCAATAAGATAGCCGTGGGCTCCGTGGATTTCCGCGCCATCGAAGCCGGCCTGTTTCGCCCGGAACGTTGCCGCGGCATAAGCAGCAACAAGTTCCGCTATCTCGTCAACTGTGAGCTCTTCGGCCTGCCCAGCTTCTGGGCTGGCCAGCGGCGAGGGACCTACCGGCGGCATTCCAGTTAGCTCCTGTTCGGCTTTCACTCCACCGTGGTGGAGCTGAATGCCTGCCTTGGCACCATGCCGATGAATGGCCTGCACTAATTCGCTCAGGCCTGGAATGAACTTGTCGTCGCTGATACCCAGCTGGTTTACGAAAGACTGCCCGCGCGGGTGAACACAGGTCGCCTCCACAATAAGCAACCCTGCTCCGCCGCGGGCCCGCGTCTCGTAGTGGCCCTTCGTCCGCTCGGTGACATAGCCTTCTTCGCTGCCATACTGCGTTGTCACAGGCGCCATCACTATCCGATTCCTCAATTCCATCTGCCCTATTCGAAATGGTTCCCAAAGCCGACTTGTCATTTCTCTCTACCTCCTTGACTCACTATTTTACCACGACGGCCACCAAGAGATAAACCCTGAAGCAGAG
>CAYNWI010000589.1:0-1552 GCA_964400825.1 uncultured Anaerolineae bacterium
TAAGTAGCAAGGAGGTGTATGAACGGTTCACTCTTCGTCAGATGTTGAGGGGTCTTTTTTGCAGGGAGAGCCGAGGCTGGGATACCTCTAAGGAGTAGAACAACAATTGTTTGATGGTGCCCAGCATTATCTTATCGGCTACTAAAACAACGAGGAAGGAGGTGATTTAAGGGAAATTGCTCTCAGGAAAGCCGTTAGTTTCTACGACGTAGTAAGAAAACAAAAACCAAGGAGGTTCAAAAATGTCTGTTTACGAGAAGATGATTAACGAGGGCGTTGGGGCCGCCAAGGCGGTCCTCGGCGTCATCAAGAAGAAGAGAGGTGGGCCTTTCAAGATCGCTGACTGCAAGCCCTACGTGGACGCCGTCAACGCGATGAAGCCGGGCGATGGACAGTCCAAGGAGATCTTCGACCTGCACATTCAGTCAGTGAACGCCCACTACAACATCCTGATGGGTCTGACGGACACCATTCGCCCTGAGGACGACCCCTTCGTCGAGCACTATCAGACGCCGCCCATCCTGGAGATCCTCTACGATGAGGACCCAGCGTTCAAGAAGTCCATGTGGAAGTTCATTGACGCCATCGGCGCGAATAAGGCCTTCATCGGCCGTGAGGCGGCGCGGCGCTACGGCGGGATGTATGGCATGACCTGCGTGGTGGACTTCGCCATGTCCGTCGGTTCCGTGTCCAATGTCGTCAACTGCATCCTGACCGGGTTGGACATCCCCGACGATCATAAGAAGACCATCCTGTCCTCCAAGTCCTGGGGCATGAACACCTCCTATGGCATCGGGGGCGCCTTCCGGGCGGCGGTTGAGGGGGGCAAGACCCTCGCCGAGGCGGAGCAGGCCGAGGTGGATATGTTGCAGTTTATCTACCGCGAGCCGGTGGCTGCGCAGAACAAGTTGATGGCCACCCACAACCTGGGCGGGCATGGCCCCCACAGCTCCTTCGACACAGCCAAGTACATGGCTCAGTACAAGGCGAAGATGAAGCCCTTCGTGCTGGCTGCGCTGAAGGCAGGAGTGCACGAGGCCAACATCGTGACTGTGCCGGCCTACTGCGTGGGTGACGTCGGCCACCACATCGCCCAGTCCGCTTTCAACATGTTCAAGGACGACATGGTCTTCGCCATCTACGAGGCGGTGACTGCGTCTCTTGAGAACACCCTGAAGCAGGGCCTGAAGCAGGACGCTTACAAGAGCCCCTATGACGTGTTAGCGGTGGCCACTGGTGCGCCGGCCTGCGCGACGGCCTACGTCCTGTGGCTGGATTCCTTCACCGTGCCCATGGTCGTGGACCTGCTGAACAAGCGCTTCTACAACTACGCGGCCATGCATCCCGGGCGCGGCGAGGCGGATGAGCTGCACAATGTTGACTTCATAGACATCGTGGCTCGCGGGGAGAAGATCCTGGACATCAAGCCCATCGGCGGCGGGGGGAAGATCAAGGGCATCAAGGTAGACCTCAGCCCCATTGACAACAATGAGGTCATCATGAACCCGCAGCGCTACACCTACCCGGCCTGCGCCATCACCCAGCGCTTCGC
>CAYNWI010000590.1:0-1551 GCA_964400825.1 uncultured Anaerolineae bacterium
AGTCTCCCGTTCTATCTTGCGGGCAAAGATGAGATAGCCCGTGTGGGCCACCATCCGATCCATGGGCCGCAGGCGGCCGGGGACGGCCTTGTAGGGACGCAGCAGCAGCTCCTCGACCTCCACAGCGGAGAAGCCGCGCTCTGGCAAGGCCCCGATCAGCCGCACTACCTGGTTGGTGGTAGGCAAGGTGGCGCCAAAGAAACCGCCGCCCTTGAGAGCCGCGTGCGCCTGGACCAGATACTCCCAGGGGTTACGCAAGTCGAGGAAGAGCGCGTCAACGTCCACCTCGTCGAACCCCTCTTTGATGTCCCGCTCCTTCAACTCCACAAAGGGGAGCAAATCCAACTTCTCCAGATTCTTGGCGGCCAGATTCAGCACGTCGGGCCTTACCTCGTAGGAGTAGACCCGGCCCGTGGGCATCACCGCCCGGGCCAGGGCCAGGGTGAGGCCGCCGCTGCCGGTGCCAGCCTCCACCACCCTGCTGCCAGGCCCCACGTTCATTTTCAGCAAGACGTAGCCGATGTCCTTGGGGTACATGATCTGGGTGGTGCGTTTGAGGTCCAGGATCAGATCATGGGTAGAGGGCTCCAGGACGAGGAAGGGATAGCCCAGGTGGGATTGCACTTCTCGGCCCAACGGCTGGCCGATGAGATCATCGTGCTTTATCACTCCCCGGTGAGTCTGCAACTCGACGCCTGGCTCCAGGCGCACGATGAAGCTCTTCCGATCCTTGCCCATCAAGAACACCAGGTCGTTTCCCCTGGCTACCTTCACTGGCCGCCTCCTGACTCAGGAAACCTTGCGCCACGCATAACATTATAACCCATGCTGGGTATAAATGCAATTTTGGGAAGAGCCAGCGTTGTGATAAGTGTGATTGGCACTTTACCAAAATGTTCGCCTGTATCAACCGATTCCGATTTGACTTCTACTGACTTTGGAGATATAATAATTTTACGTTCATTAACAACCAAGGTGCCTCCCCAGGAAGTGAAATCGGTGGTTAGCTGACGTATGGTAGCCATTGCTTCCCCCGCTCATTATTGACCTGCTTTTGTTATCCGGGGGAAGGTAGTGTGAGGAGAGGAAAGGGGGTGGTCGAAGGCGACGAATAACCTTCTTAGGTGGCTTGCAGAGGTTCAGTCATTGTTCAACCGTTGGGGTTGAACACCTATTTTCACAAAAACAGGAGGCAAAAAAGATGAATTCGATTCTTGTTCTGATCCTGGGGGCCCTGGGCATCGGCATCGGTTATGGCTGGTATGCCCGGCGCATTGACCGGGACATCGTCCAGCCCGATCCGAAGAAAGCGACCCCAGCCAAGATGTACATGGACGGCGTGGACTTCACGCCAGCCAGCCGTAACGTGCTATTCGGCTACCAGTTCAAGTCCATCGCCGCGTTGGGCCCTATCACCGGTCCCATCATCGCCGTGCAGTGGGGGTGGCTGCCGGCGCTGATCTGGGTCATCCTGGGCACGTTCTTCATCGGCTGGGTGCAGGACTACGGCGCGATGATCATGGGCGTGCGCCGCGAGGGGGAAACGATGGG
>CAYNWI010000591.1:0-1546 GCA_964400825.1 uncultured Anaerolineae bacterium
GACGCATTCCGCCCGGCGATGACCAGCGCGACAATCGTCACCAGGTAGGGCAGCGCCAGGAAGGTCTCGTAGGGTATGGGGAGCTGCAGCCCCATGGCCTGCAGGCGCAACTGCAGCGCGAACGTTCCGCCGAAGATCAGCGCACCGCCCATCACCTTGAGGGGGTCCCAGTTGCCGAAGATGACCAGGGCGAGGGCGACCCATCCCCGCCCGGAGATGATGCCGTGGGTGAAGGCCCCCAGTTGAGCGATGGAGAGGAATGCCCCGCCCATGCCCATCAATCCGCCCCCCAATGCCAGGGTGATGTAGCGCACCCGGAAGACGTTGACGCCCGCCGCGTCGGCGGCCTCCGGATTCTCCCCCACCGCTCGCACCTTGAGGCCGAAACTGGTGCGGTAGAGCAGCCACCAGGCCAGAGGGACGATGACCAGGAAGGTGACGTAGGTGAGCAGGTACTGCTCGAAGAGGGTGCCCAGGATCGGGACACCGGCGAAGGGGGAAAGCTGGCCGAAAGGTTCGATGGAGGGAGGAGTGGAACGTCCGCCGTACTTCAGGCGAAAGGCGAACAGGGAGAGACCGCTCAACAGCAGCGTGATGCCCAGGCCAGAGACGTGCTGGTTGACCCCCAGCGTCACCGAAAGGAAGGCCATCAGCAGGCCGGCCAGAACGCCGCTGAGAATCGCGGCCAGAAGTCCAGCCCATAGTGAGCCAGCGACGTCGGCGACGAAAAAGCCCATGAAAGCACCGAAGAACATGGTGCCCTCGATGCCCAGATTGAGCACCCCCGCCCGCTCGGCCGAGGTCTCCCCGATGGCGGCCAGGAGTAGGGGGGTGGCGACCCGCAGCGTCGCAGCGATCAGGTTCACCAGGAAGATCTCCATCACGCCCTCCGGATGCGGTAGTTCTGTAGTAGGAACAAGCCCAGGGTGACCAGGAGCATCGTGGCCTGCGTTACTTCGCCCAGGTAAATCGGCACTCCCAGTGCGTGGCTGAGCGTCTGCGTCCCGGTGTCAATCAGTCCGAAGAACAATCCGGCGGCGGCGACCCCCAGCGCGTTCAGCGTCCCCAAGGTGGCGACGATAATGCCGGTGTAGCCGTAGCCGGGCGAGAGTTCCTCGATGAGATGGTACTGGATGCCGGCCACCTCGCAGACGCCAGCGATGCCGGCGATGCCACCGCTGACCAGCGCGGCGATAAGCACCGTTCGTCCCACGTCCACCCCGGCGAAGTGAGCGGCTTCCCTCCCCAGCCCCACGGCGCGCATCTTGAGCCCAAAACTGGTGCGGGAGAGGACGAACCACAGCACGGCCACCGACACCACCGCCACGACGAAGCCCAAATGGAGCCGGGAGCGGGCGACCAACTTAGGCAACTGCGTGGAGAGGGCGATCTCCGGCGACTGTGGCCAGCCAGAGACGGGATCCCGCCACGGGCCGTTGAGCAGCGCGCTGATGATGAACAGGATTACCGAATTCAGAAGCAGCGTCGTCACCACCTCGTCCACCGCCAGTTTGACCCGCAACAGGGCCGGCGCCAGCGCCCACAG
>CAYNWI010000592.1:0-1545 GCA_964400825.1 uncultured Anaerolineae bacterium
GGTGGTGCCGTAGGCCAGGCCGTAATAGGCCCCGTAAACGGCATACAGCACCCACACGTGCCAACCCGTCCCCGCCGCCGCGAATCCAAAGTAGATCAGCGCGTAGATCAGCCAGCCGCCGATGATGAGCTTGCGCCGCCCGACGCGGTCGGAGAGGGACCCGGCGGGGGTGGAGAGCAGGGTGTACACCAGGTTGAAAGTGACCAGCATCGCCAGCACCTGCACCACGTTCAGCCCCCGCTCACTGGCCCGCAGCACCAGGAATGCATCCGACGAATTGCCCAGGTCGAAGATGCCAACGATGAGCATAAAGACGGCGAAAGGGCGACCCAGTCTCCGGAAGGAAATGGTCGGAGCTCGACGTGCCCCTTTGACCGGCACGTCCCGCGCACCAATGGCCAACGAGAGCACGGCCAGGAACGCTGGAGCCAGGCTGATGAGCACCACCGTCTGAAACGTTGCGCGCCCCAGAACCATGTTGCTGCGCTGTGCCATCCACACCACGATCAGGGCTATGACCAGTCCCAGCACTGCCCCACCGGTGTCGGCGGCGCGATGCAGACCAAAGGCCAGCCCTCGATGTCGCTCATCAATACTATCGGCCACCAGCGCGTCGCGGGGCGCGGTGCGGATACCCTTGCCCACCCGGTCGGCCCAGCGCACGCCGGCCACTACCAGCCACGAGTTGGCGACGTAGAAGAACGGCTTGGCCAGCGAGGATAGCCCGTACCCGGCCACCGCCAGCCACTTGCGCGCCCGCAGCTTGTCCGAAAGCCAGCCGGAGAACACCTTGAGCAGGCTGGCCGTGGCCTCGGCGACGCCCTCGATCAGGCCGATGACGTTGGTCTTCACCCCCAGCACGTTGGACAGGAACAGCGGCAGGATGTTGATCACCATCTCGCTGGAGATGTCCATGAAGAAGCTGGTCAGGCTGACGGCCCACACGTTGCGCGGCAGCGTGCGCCAGGCGGGTTTATGGTTTCCAGGTTCAGGGTTTGGGGTTTCAAGTTGCTTGTTGGTCATGTTATCACCTCGATTCTACCCGCCCGTCGAGTGCTTACTCAATCGGCCACGATGGAATCAGTTCGTCAATCTCCCCCATCAGGCGCATGGTCTCTTTCAGGGCGACGACGATTTTCTGGTAGTGGAAGAGGTCGCAGAAGGAGAGCTTACGCCCCTTGCGGTCTTTGAGCCACTTGTGCAAGACCTGGTAGCCGCCAATCTGGAACTCCCAGACCGCTGGCTCGATTCCCTCGAAGTACTGGGTTTTGTTGATGTAGACACGGCCCGGCACATCCCCACATGGCTCCGTGTAGCGCACTCTTTCCACCTCATTGGAGCCAGGCACGGGAAAGATGGGAAGGCTGATGATAAGCTGGTCCAGCTTGCGCGATTCCATCAGGTGCAGGGCCACCAACTCCTCGCCTTTCTCGGCCAGGGCCTTGAACAGCGCCTGGTCTGAGGTGAGGGGCAGGCGGGGGAAGTCAATTTTGAGGAACTCGGCGTAGCGCTCGCGGTAGGTGGGGGAGTGGAAGACGGCGTAGG
>CAYNWI010000593.1:0-1545 GCA_964400825.1 uncultured Anaerolineae bacterium
CCTCGCGCCGTCTGAGGCCGTAGTAGAGAAACAGGGAGAAGATGGCCAGGTCACGCGCTCGGATCACCGCGTTGGTCTCGGCCTCGATAGCCTCCCGCATGGCCACCACCTCATCGTCGGCCAGGGGTCTAACCTGGCCGTAGGGTTTTACCCTGGTGCGCTTGACGAACGCCACGGGGTTTAGGTTGATCCGCCCGTCCCTGGCCAGGTGCGCGAAGTAACTGGACAGGTGAGACAGACGCTTGTTGACGGTGGCCCTCGATAGCCCCTGCATCTCGACGCGCCAGGCGTCCACGTCGGCGGGGCTTACCAGCTCCGCCGGCTTCCCCACCCAGTCCAGGAAACGCTCGATCACGCGCTCCCGTTGCTCCAGGTTGGCCTCTCCTGGTGTCCGTGCCGTGGCCACCGCCCAGCGTCTCAGGTCGGTCGAGAGGTCTCTGGGCGCCTCCTCGACGCGGATAATCGCGCCTTCGACAATCTCACCGCTCATCGTTTCACCCCTTCCCTGCTTACCATAATAAGTTACACTAATCCCAATTAGTGTAACTTAGTCTCAAAACATTGTCAACTGGCTCTCCACCGCCAGGATCACCCCCAGCAGCCAGGCCAGCTTCTCGGCTCTAGTCATCGCCTTGGCCTCCCTCCGCATTCAGCAGCTCCGCCAGGGCGTCCGCCGGGATCCGCCACAGCTTGCCGATCTTGACGGCTGGCAAATCCCCACTCTCCAGCCAGCGGTAAACGGTCGACTGGGAGATCCCCAACAATTCCTGAACCTCTTTCGGGCTGTAAGCCTTGCGCTCTAGTTTTACCTTGTCCATCGTTGCCTCCTCGCTTTTTGATAGGGGAGGGGAGGACCGGAGCCCTCCCCTCCAAAAGGCTCAAGAGTTTTGAGCCAACACCCTCGCTTTGAACATGATCACCGTCCAGGCGTCCAGGTGGGCCAGGACGGTCATGGCCAGCCGTCGGGCCTCCCAGGGCGTCAAGGGCACATTCACCACCGCGTCAGGCTTGCCCGCAGGCTTCACCGCCCCCTGGCCGATGACCTGGCCGGGGCCGTTCTCTAGCCCGAACCAAACCTTGTCCCCGTTAGTTCGCACTTTTAGCACCCGACTGGTGGGCGTTCCCCCGTTGGCCGAGCCCTTGAACTCCACAAAGTCAACAGGCTTCCCCCAGGCCAAATCACTGAGCAAAACCCTGGCATCGGCCAGGTCGAGGTAGTGAATCGCTGTGGCCTTCGCTCCCTTGCCCTTCACGTAGTCGCCTGCAAACAAGCGAACCTTGCCGATGTCCAGGGCATCCTCGACGTGCAGCCACTTGCTCTTTGTAACGTGGGAGTGAATCCTGAATCGCTCTACCTGCTCGCTCATCGCCTACACCTCCCCGCCTGGCCGCCGCGTGCCGTCCGCCTGCTGAGCTCGGATCACCAGCCACCTGGCGATCTGGTGTTTGCAGACGTTGCCGAACTGGTGATCTTTGCACTCGCAGCCCTGGTCAGTCACCGTGTACCATCCCCCACTGTGGATGTGAAAGTTGGTGTAGTCCGGG
>CAYNWI010000594.1:0-1545 GCA_964400825.1 uncultured Anaerolineae bacterium
GTGGTTTGCATCACCATCACCGGCAACCACAGCGCAACCTACTCAGCGGCGGTCCTGGCCAGTCAGGAATTCCTCCCTGGGCAGGTGACAGTGGTGGATTCAAAGACGCTGTCCATAGCCCAGGGTGTACTTGTTTAGCGTCAGGTGGGAGCGGATTGGGGTAGCGCCAGAGAAGGAGGGGTTTCCCCAAACCGCTGCAACTTGACCAGGTAATCCAAGATAGGGATTGCCTGTTGACGGCAGGTGACCAGTACGCTGCTCAAGATAGCGTGCGTCTCTGCTCCGCCCGCAGTCCGGTTACATCCTGAGGTCTTGCGGGTGATGACCGCTGGCCGCAGCATGCGTTCCGCTTGATTGTTGGTGGCATCCAGCCCCTCGACGTACAGGAAACGCAGCAAATGCGGTCGTTGTTTGCGCAGGCGTTTCGCGAAGCGGATGTTGTCCACATCGCTCAGCCGTCGGCGTGGGTCAATCAAGGCGTCCAGGTCGGCTTCTAACACAGCAGCCCGCTGGGCAAAGGTATCGGTATCGAGGTTCCCTTTCTCGGCCTTCAAGCTCAAGGCCTGGCGCAGCAGGGCAGTGACTTCTCTGGCAAAGCGTACCGCGCCACGGGTTTTGGTCTTTTCCAAGTCACTGAGGTCTCGCAGTAAGTGGCCGACACATTTCTGCTTGAGCCAGTCAGCCAAGGCATGGTGGTCATAGGCCAGGAAGCAATCAGAGACCAGGATCCCTTTGAACTCCCGGCCCAGGATCTCAACTACGACCTCATGGCTCCGGTTGTCGCGGATGGCGTAGGCCGTGACTTGGTAGTTGGTGAACACCCACAACCAGGCCGATAGGGTGCCGATACGCCAGCCGGTCTCATCGGCATAGGCCACAGTGCAAGCGCGGAGGGTGTCCACCAACTCCTCATAGACAGGACGAGCCTCCACGGCCAGACGTTGGTCAGCCTGACACCACCCGCCGCGAGTGACCGTGAGGCCAAAGGCGTCGTTGATGACCTCGCCTACTTTGCCGTAGGAGGCGCCCAGCCGATGCTTCAAGTCAGCGGCCAGACCCTTGGTGCGCGGGCCAACTACCACCCCTGCCGCTCCTGTAGCCTCCGAGATTTGTTCGGGATGGCGCGAGCGGACCCGCTTTCGGCAGGTCGAGCAGTAACCGCTGTGGGTCACATAGCGGGTAATGACTGGTTGCACCGGGGGGATGTCAACAACGAACTGTTCGTGATCCTTAACATTTGTGAGAGGCCCGCCACACTCGGGGCAACCGGGCAACGGCGCCTCTTTCGTCTCGTGCACTTGCTCCGGTGCGGGCTTAGAGCGGTGGGCAAACCGTCCTTGCCCTGCCTTGCGGCCAGGACGCTTCGGCTTCGAGACTCGTGTCCGGCGAGCGAAGGGTGTAGCTTGGCGTTTGCCGGCCCGCTTCAGGGCTTCCATCTCAGCCTCCAGTCCCTGCACCCGGTCGCGCAACGCTTGGATGGTTGCCTGTGCCTGAGCCAATTGGGCTTCCAACTCAGCAATGCGCTGGTCTTTGGGGTCTGGGAAC
>CAYNWI010000595.1:0-1544 GCA_964400825.1 uncultured Anaerolineae bacterium
GCCCCGCCTCGTCAACCCCACAGTACTCCCTGACCTCAGCCGGACCCATGTCGGCGTTGCAACGGAGGGTCGTTCCACTTTTATCTGCTCCCCTTTCTTACCAGGGGCAGGTACAGTTGCCACAGATCTACTTTCCCCAGCGGCCTCCACTGGCGATCACCACGGGCTGTCCACATGCCCATACCCAGCACCTGGCCATCTACAACCAACTGGATCGTATCCCCAGGCCAAGCGCCCTCATCTTCCAACGTGGTCGGATCGTCACCATAGCAGGCCAGCAGGCCGTACTGCCCTTTGATCGTGACCACCGCAGCGCCGCACACCACGCCGTCCGGATCTAGCGCCAGCACCGTGGCTCCCACAGGCAAAGGCGTTCCGTCTCCCTGGTGCGCCGTGCCGTAGAAGTTGACCCAGGCGGTTGTTGGATTTACGATTTCAGATTTTCGATTTTCGATCAGGTTATCTTTCAATCGCAAATCGGCAATCGAAAATCGAAAATCACCGGTGGTTGGGTATTGTAGCGTGCCCGCCTGAGCCATCTTGATCCAGTAGCCGAACAGCGGCTCCATCTCATGCAGGGTGTTGAAGCTAGGGTCTATGTCGGGGTAGTACGATAACGCCCCTTGATCGTAACCCAGCACCACCGTGTACTGTCCGTCAATGCTCTGCAGGGCTTCGGGCACGGCCTGCGGCTGGCGCGGCAGGTAGCTCACCAGGTTCCAGCCCACGTCCAGCTCGATGGGCCGATCTTCGGCGAACTTCTCACCCACCACCCGCAGCGTAGCTACCGCTTCCTCCCCATCCTCGTCCCCGTCGCTAAGCTGACCAGTGCCCACCGCCTTGATCCAGTAGCCATGCTCGGCATCCATCTCCTTCAGCGTGTTCACCTCCGGCGGCAAATCCGGATAGTAGGACTGGGCACCGCCATCGAAGCCCTGGATGACGACGTACTGCCCCGCGATGGGGCGCTGGACGACGCTGGCGTTGGGATTGAAGGGATTGACGTAGCTGGACATCAGGTTCCAGGACTCGAGCAAAGGCACGTCCAGAACCGAGACCATCTGGTGCCCGCTGGCCGGCTGGCTGCACAGTACCTGAGCTCCAGCCCCACTCGCCCTAGCCTGCCCAAGCGTTCCAGCGTCATTCGGGACGACGGTGATGTCATAGTCGCCCGGGAAGGGCACGGCCCAGATCAGGCTGACCGCTTGGGCCGCGCCGGGGTACAGAGCCTGCGCGGTGACCGCCGCGCCGAGGCGCTCCTCGCCGATGTAGAAGCCCACCGGCAGGCTGGCCGAGACCTCCGCGCGGCCGGTGTTGCTGATCAGCGCGGTGATGGTGACAGAGAAGGGCGCACCTGCGGCCGGTTCGGCGGAGACAAAGGCCACCGACAGGTCGGCAGCGGTGCAGGCAGCATCTACCACGAATGGCCCGCTGGTGGTGCTGTTGCCGGCCTGGTCCGTCGCCACCACCCACAGGGTGTAGCGTCCGGCCAATGTGGGCTGCAGGTCATGCCACCAGGCTTCGGCGTCCCGCGCCGCGCCCTG
>CAYNWI010000596.1:0-1540 GCA_964400825.1 uncultured Anaerolineae bacterium
CTCCGTTTCTACTATCTCACCAACGTCTTCCGCTTCGAGGAGCCCCAGGCGGGCCGCCAGCGGGAGTTCTATCAGGCGGGTCTAGAGCTCATCGGCGCCCCCGGCTCCGAAGCCGATGCCGAGATGGTCGCGGTATTGATTGAAGCCTTGCAGCAGGTGGGCCTGCGGGGCTTTCAGATCAACCTGGGCCAGATGGGCTTCTTCAGAGCAATCGTGGCTGAGCTTGATCTTTCGACCACCCAGGTGGAGGAGCTCAAGCGAGCTATTGATCGTAAGGATGAGGCGGGCTTGGGGAAATCTCTTCGGGAGTGGAAGGTAGACGATGGCCACGCAGCGGCCTTGCGCGAATTGCCCCGTCTCTGTGGCGGTGAGGAGGCGCTGGAGCGAGCAGCCAGCCTGGCTCCCAATGCCGGTGCACTTCAGGCCATAGACAACCTGAGCCAGGTTTACGACATGCTCTCAGCCCAAGGCCTGGCTGAACACCTGGTCATTGATCTCGGCGAGGCGCGGGGTATGGACTATTACACAGGTATCACCGTCGAAGGCTTCAGCCCTGGCCTGGGCTTCTCCATCTGCAACGGAGGACGCTACGACGAGCTCATCGGCCTCTACGGCCGCCCCCTGCCAGCGGTGGGCTTCGGACTGGGGGTGGAAAGGGTGCTGTTGGCCCTGGAGGAACAGAGTCAGCAAGAAGTGCACCTGGCTCCTCACCTCCTGGTGGCTGCCGAGGCTGCCTCGATGGGCAGAGTTACCCTGCAGCGCCTGCGCCGCCGGGGACTGAAGGTGGAAGTGGATGTGATGGCCCGAGACGAGGCTGGCTTGCTGGAGCATGGGCGAGTGCGCGGGGTTGCCTGGGTCATCGTTGACGGGGATGAGGAAGGGGCTTTGGTCGCCAAGACGGGTAGCCAGCGTTGGATAAGCTGGGACAAACTGGAGGAGATGTTAGCGCGATGACGAAGAACCTGAGAATAGCTCTGCCAAAAGGACGTCTCCTCCAGCCATGTCTTGAGCTCTTCCAGGACCTGGGCTGTGCCGGCCTCATGGGAATCCTCTCCTCTCGCTGCCTCCTCTGGGAGGAACCGGAACAGGGGCTCAGCTTCATGGTGATCAGGCCCGCAGACGTGCCCGTCTACGTGGAGCACGGTGCGGCTGACCTGGGGATCGTTGGTCGCGACGTATTACGCGAGGGGCAACGGGATGTCTACGAGCCCATGGGCCTGGGCTTCGGTCGCTGCCGGCTGGTGGTGGCTGGGCCGCCTGAGATCCGCCACGAGAACCTGCATCTGCGCCACCGGCTGCGAGTGGCCACCAAGTATCCTCGCCTGGCCCGCCAGTACTTCCTGAAACAAGGCATCTCAGCCGAGGTGGTCAGCCTCTCAGGCTCGGTGGAATTGGCCCCCCAGGTGGGCCTGGCCGACCTGGTCGTTGATCTGGTTCAGACGGGGCTTACTATGCGTGAGAACGACCTGGTCGAGGTAGATGAGATCATATCCTCTGAAGCCTGCCTGATCGTGAACCGCGCCAGCCACAAGCTCAGACT
>CAYNWI010000597.1:0-1532 GCA_964400825.1 uncultured Anaerolineae bacterium
TACATTATGCGGACGGAAGATTACATACTGCAACCCAAACATCTCATGGGCAGCCTTCAAGTCTAACTCCACAGTATATTTCGCAATTCCATAGGGATCTTCTGGTTTTGGCACTGCGTCTTCGGTCATGGGAAGCTGACCTTTCCCGTACACCGCGATGGAAGAGGTAAAGACAAAACAACGAACGCCGTTCCTCACAGCGAGGTTGATCAAGTTGACACTTCCGATCACGTTGTTTGAATAGTTAAATCGCCTGATGAAGTGAGACAGCCCCTCTGCTGCATATGCAGCGAGATGATAGATGTTTTGGATACAAAAACGCTCGAAAACAGATTCAAGAAGGGGAACATCCAGCACTGAACCCTGTATGAATTCTGCGGCATGAGGAATGTTCTCCCTGAAACCACCAGATAAATCATCCAAAATCAGAACACGTTCCCCTGAGCGAAGGAGATGCCTCGCCACGTGAGAACCAATGAACCCCGCCCCCCCTGTAACCAAGTGGTATGGAATACTATTCATCATTCTATCACTCCTTCGACTCCTGAAGACAAGAGATCTCAGGCCGTTTGAACCCGATGTTCAATCCCAGCGAGTACACGTTACCGCCATCCTCAACCAGCCCCAGATAAGCCCACTGGCCGATGCCACCCAGGTCGTGGGGCTCTGCCGGCGCTGTTCCGTCCCAGCGGCCATAGCGGTAAATCTGAATATCACGAGTTTCACCACCGGCCCGCCACAGCAGGTAGAGATCCTTCCCTGGGGCAATAACGGCGTCAGTGATGCTCAAGATGAAGTCCGGCAAGATGACACTCTCTGGTTCAGACCACCCGTTGCCGTCCCATTGACTATGCTTGATCGTGCCCTCGCGCCCCGCCGGCTGCAACCAGACGAGACGCACAGCCTCGTTGATCAAAAGGAGCGGACCCTCGGACGCTTCCTCGTCGTGGGAGACGTTCACGGGCTGGGCCCAGGCATCCCCGTTCCACCAACTGTGATAGACCTCGCTGTTGGCAGGCCCGTGAAACTCGTACCAGGCCAAATGAAGTTGGCCCCTTTTGTCAACGCCCAAAGTATAATGCTCCACCTTCCGACTGCCTCCGCTGACGCGAGTGGCGGTTGACCAAGTTGCGCCATCCCAATAACGGTGATAGAGGTCATACTGCCCCCCAGCGTTGCTCATCCACACGAAATGTATACCCCCTGCCTCGGTGGTAGCCAGGCTGGGACGATTGGCATATTGGCCGCCATTGGAGACGAGGACAGGCTCCGACCAGGAGTCGCCATCCCACCAGCTATAGAACAGATCGCTGTGGCTGGGGTCACGAAACTGAGACCAGGCCACGTGAAGCTGGCCTGCGCTATCAATCAAAATGGCGTGCTCGGCGTTTGGGGGCAGCACGCCGTCGGTGGAGATGTTCTTCAGCTCCGACCACGAGTCGCCCCCGTCCGTCGAGCGACTGTAGACGAGCTCCTGCCCACTGCCAGCAGCGTCATCACCCAACACGTAGACATTGCCCGCGCTGGTGGCG
>CAYNWI010000598.1:0-978 GCA_964400825.1 uncultured Anaerolineae bacterium
AAGCAGAGCCTCTGTTTGATCCAATATATCTCCTTCCCTTTCAATGCTCACACAAACCGGGGCATATCATACACCAAATCGGGCTTTTTGTCCAGCCCGGTCTCATCTTCGCCTCCGCGATACCTATGTTGGTCTCGCTACATTGCTCCTTCACCATACAACCCCGCCTCGTCAAACCTCAATACCTCAACCGTTTCTCGATGCACACCAATGCCCTGCTCGATGAGCAGGTCGGTCAGGTGGTCGCCATCAATGAGGGTGATGGGGGTCACGTTGCGCACCCGGGCCACGTCCTTGGCACCCTGAGAGAAACCACTGGTAGTGATAATCATTCCCTGATCCACATCCAGCAGGGCCATGTCCCCTCGCAGTTGGCTGACCACCGGACGCTGGACGTTGCCCTTCATGCGCTTGACCTGCACCGCCGTCCGCAACTGAAGGATGCCCATCTCGATGTCGGCCACCACGTCAATTCCTCCGTCACCGCTCCGTCGAGTCACTGTGACGTTTTCGTAGCCCATCGCCCCCAGCAAACGACCGATGAGTTGCTCGAATTCTACCGGTGGCA
Organism: uncultured Anaerolineae bacterium; assembly: GCA_964400825.1. Taxonomy (GTDB): domain Bacteria; phylum Chloroflexota; class Anaerolineae; order VGOG01; family VGOG01; genus CAYNWI01. The sequence goes on from CAYNWI010000598.1 coordinate 569, forward strand.
TGGCCAGAAGCTGTTCGTGCAGCCTGCGTTTGACCTCCTGGCGCTGGCGGGCTGCCAGCCGTGCGATGCCGCTGACGCCCTTCTCCCATTCGGCCAGACCGAACAAGTTACGGCCCTCCTTGCGGAAGAGGGATGCTGCTCCCCGACGATTGATGTCCGTGTAGAGCTGAGCCCCCATCGTGGCGTCTGGGGTAAGGCCCTGGGGATTGATCAACCCTTGTTCGATAGCTCGCTGAGTGATCGCCTGGGCGCTGAGCGGCTGACCGACCTCTCGCAGCACCCGCAATGCCGCCTCTTTGTAGCTGAGGTAGGACGGCTGAGGCTGTTCATCGCTGGTCGGTGTTGTCGGTACAGCTTCTCCCCACTCCCTCAGGCCGAAGACGCCTTGGCCGACGCGCACGAACGAAGAC
>CAYNWI010000598.1:988-1531 GCA_964400825.1 uncultured Anaerolineae bacterium
GACGGCGGACCGCTCTCCTCTGCCCGTTTGATGTTGACGGCCAGTTGAGCGTTCATGGTCGCCTCTGGCGTCTTGCCCTTGCTCTCAATAAACCCCTGTTCGAGAGCTCGTCTGGCGATCTCTCGGTAGTGTAAAGGCTGGCCAGCTTGTTTGAGAATTTCGTAGGCAGCATCGAGGAAAGTCATATCTCTCCCTCCCCCAATATCATCCGCTCCACCTCCGCCTTTGCCTCCGCCACCACTCGTTCTGCTTCCTCCCATAACGCCACCGCTTGTTGCCGACGGCGTTGTACTTCGCCTGCAATCTTGTGCTGTTGGTCCAGTGAAGGTACAGGAATGAGCACGTCTTCGAGCTCGCCAGGCTGAACACGCTTTCTGCCACTGTGCCCGGCGGCCATTGCCTTGAGCAGGTCGGTGAATTGCGGTGTGCGTAGCACGATCTTCAGGTACTCAGCAGAGATACCCTCTTTCACCTGGTAGACAGGATACTCGCTGGTCACGGCTACCCGCCCAAGTTCGTCCGGGACCAGCCCGATGGCACCGT
>CAYNWI010000599.1:0-1530 GCA_964400825.1 uncultured Anaerolineae bacterium
CACCAACCCTTTGTCAGTCTCGATCACCAGAGCCTGCTCCTTGATCCAATCTCCAAGCTCCCCCGTGGAATAGGCCCTCTCGCAGATTTTCACTGCCTCGCGAACCTCCACGAGCTCCGCGCCGGATTCCCTTACCGTGTCCTTGATGCTCTCAGGAAGACACTCAGGCAGGTAGACGGCGACGTCGTTGTTCTCCTCCAGGAAGCCGGCTAGACCGCCCAGGTGGTCGTAGTGGATATGCGAGATGACGATGACATCCACGACCTGGGGGTCAATCCCCAGCTTGCTCATGTTGCGCAAGAGCATGGCGCTGTCGCCGCCCGTGTCGAAGAGAATCGTCTTCTCCGGCCCTTCTACCAGACAGGAGAACCCCCAGGCCGTTTCCAGCCGCTCGTCGTACTCGTTGTTGTCGTAGAGGATGGTGATGGTCAGGGGAGGTTCTGGCGTTGGCGTGGGAATGGGATAAAGGGTCTCGATCGAAGTGATAAGCCACTCCCCGCCTTCCTCGGCGAACTTGACGCGGAAATGCAGCTTGCGGTCGTCGTTGTCGAAAAACTCAATGGTGTCGCTCAGCAAAGTGATGCCTCCCCGCTCGTCCCGGTAGCCTGGCAGCCACAGGTGATCCGTCTCACCCCAGCCCCAGATAAGCGCCTGATCAACGATGGCCGGATCGGTGACAACGATTTGCGCCTGTTCGACATCCCCCTCTTGCAACGCAGCCATGAAGTCGCTGAGGGTGGTCATTGGCGTGGGGATGATGTGCCCCCCAATTCGAACGTATTCATCCCCCTGCCGCTCCCAGGCCGACTCATACTGCTGCTTGGCGTAGACCCCGAACTCCTCAAGGGGGTGATTGACCGGCACGTCGGCCGGGATGGGCCCGGTGAGGCGGAAGCGGTCGAAGCCGTCACCTACAAATTCCACCTGGCCGCCCGAACTGCCCCAGGAGGGGTTCCCCCACCCAGGCCACCAGATGGTCTCCCAATGATCGTCCTCCAGGCAAAGCAGGAGAAAAAGAGCATCGCCTGTGCTGCCAAAGTTGGCCGGGATGAGGCCCATCTCCAGTTTATCACCGGCCAGGCTCAGACGCGCCCCCTGCACCGGGTTCACCAGGAAATCACGCAGCCACCCCTCAGCCGCCTGGGCATAGGCCTGCCCATCCTGTCGCCAGAGAATGTAAGGCGGTACCCACTCCGTTTTCGACTTCGGATGGAAGCCGACGAAGGCCAGCCATGACGTATCCTCATCTCCCTCAGCACGGAAATAGTAGTAGGGACGATGGCCTCGAGCCAGGGCCAGTTGCTCAATGGCAGTCTGGATCTCGGCCTCTGACAGGGCCTGGCTGCTCGGGTGCTCCAGGAAAGCGACGACGGCCTGGGCGAAGTGTTGCGAGAGGTCGTCCTCAAAGGCACCAGTAGCAGTTGGCGTGACAATCGCCGTCGGTGTAGGTCGGCTCAGGGTCGGGGTAGGAGTTGGGACAGCAGTGAATGTGGAAAGTGGCGTAGCGGTCGGGGCAGACGTTGCGGTCGG
>CAYNWI010000600.1:0-1526 GCA_964400825.1 uncultured Anaerolineae bacterium
CGAAGCGATCTCCGAATCGGCGATTGGGGATTGCTTCGGCACAAAAAACCGTGCCTCGCAATGACACCTGAACGCTTACAGCGTACGCTTGAACCAATTATACCCGACTCCTCGAATCTGCGCAAGGTGACTTGACGAATCAGGGGCTTAGTGCTATCCTTTAGCTCATGGAATCGTGGGATGAACTGAACAACCAGATCGTGGCCTGTGAGGCCTGCCCCCGGCTGGTGGCCTACCGCCAAGAGGTGGCTCGTGCGAAACGGCGGGCCTTCCGGGACTGGGAATACTGGGGGCGTCCCGTGCCGGGCTTTGGTGATCGTGATGCGCAACTCTTGATTGTAGGTCTGGCGCCGGGAGCCCACGGGGCCAACCGCACGGGGCGCATGTTCACGGGCGATAGCTCAGGAGACACGTTGACCGCGGCTCTGTTTCGCGCCGGGTTCGCCAACCAGCCCACATCACAGCATCGAGACGATGGCCTGGAACTGCACGATGCCTTCCTCACCGCCGTGGTGCGGTGCGCCCCGCCCAAGAACCGGCCCACCCGTCAGGAGCAGATCAATTGCCGGGGCTACCTGGCCCGCGAGTTGGCTCTGCTTTCCTCGGTGCGGGTCGTGCTGGCCCTGGGGCGCATCGCCTTTGAGGGCTACCTGGCGCTACTGCGTGGACGAGGCGTGGGCGTGCCGCGCCTGTCCTTCCGCCACGGTGCCTGCTACCAGTTCGAGTCACCTCTGCCCGCGCTGGTCGTTTCCTATCACCCCAGCCGCCAGAACACCCAGACGGGGCGTCTCACAGAGGCCATGCTGGACGAGGTCTTCGAGCAAGTCCGGGAGTTGCTACTGAGTACCGAGTCAACGAGGTAACGGGGAACGAGTCGCCTGTTCCTCATCACTCGTTCCCCATTCCTCGTTACTCATTACTCATGCAGAGGGAGGTCACGAAATGACGGATTGGCAGAACGTACTGAATGACGACCCCATCCCCTGGCTGCTGGAGCCGGACCCGGATAACCCCGGCGTGTGCTACTTCGCCCTGCGAGAACTGCTGGCCCGACCGGAGGGTGATCCTGAGGTTCGAGCGGCCAGGGCAGCCATCATGACCACGGGGCCAGTGCCAGCGATCCTGGATGCCCAATACCCTGACGGCTACTGGGTCAAGCCCGGCGGCGGCTATTCGCCCAAGTATCGGAGCACGGTCTGGCAGATCATCTTCCTGGCCGAGCTGGGAGCCGATCCATCTGATGAGCGAGTGCGGCGGGGCTGTGAGTATCTCCTGAGCCACTCCATCGCCGCTAACGGTGCCTTCTCGGCCCTCCAAAAGCCAGTGCCCAGTGGCTGCATACCCTGCTTGAACGGCAACCTGCTGTACGCTCTGCAGTGCCTGGGCTACGGAGACGATGCTCGCGTGCGAGCGGTTCTGGAATGGCTGGTGCAGGCCGTCACCGGCGAGGGGGGATTCCGCTACCTCAAGTCGGGCACTTACGGGCCATGCTTTGCCTGTAGCGCCAACGAAGGGCAGCCCTGTGC
>CAYNWI010000601.1:0-1521 GCA_964400825.1 uncultured Anaerolineae bacterium
TGGGATACGTGCCAGCCTGTGGAACGTTGTCTTTCTGCCCCCAGATGCGGCTTTCGCCGTCGAGGAGATGGGTGAAGACGGTGTAGCTGGCGTCCATTTCTGTCAAAGCCCGCCAGTAGAGGGTCAGGCGCAGGCTGTCGCCAGGCCTGGTGGAGGTGCGGTCCAGGTCATAGCCCAAAAGCTCAACCTTATTTCCCAGATTCATCTCGAGGGGGTGCTGGATGGTGGGGACGATGAACTGGCGCTCCCAAGTCTCGACTCTCAAGTGTCCCAAGGAAATGGTGGGGAGGCCACTGCTGGCGATCAGCGGCTGCTGAGTGGCACGATTTAGCAGCATCAGCTCCAACTCGTAATCACCAGCCGGTACGTCCTGGCTAATGGTCAGGCCGTACCGATCCTTGACGACCTCGCCGGCTGTCCAGTTGGTGGTGGAATAGGTGCCGTGCACCGGGCGGTCAGCCCACAGAGGCCAGACTTCGCCACTGGCTCCTCGCAACCCAATCACCACGTTGCAGTCTTCGTCCAAGTCCTGTTGTGCCTGCCAATAGAGGGCCAGGTAGATGCTCTCCCCCAGGCGAACTGTGTCACGATCCTTGTCGTAGCCCAGGAAGGTGACCTTGCCGCTCAGATCTTCTTGTCGCGGATTCTGGATGGCCAGCGATTCAACTGCTGGCGGCTCTTGAGGCTTGCTCACCATCACGGGCCCCAGGGGAATGGTGGTGCCGACGACCTGGCCCTCTGCGTCCAGCCTGGGCAGGCGGCTGTCCAGGGAGGCCGAGTAAACGCCTACCTGGCACTCGTATTCTCCCGGCGGTGCCCCTGGCTCCACAGCGATCTCTTTCCTGTTGACGATCACGTCGCCTGGGCTCCATTGCGCAGACGGGTAGTCGAAGAAGCCCTCCTCTCCCCACCGGAAGCCCCACTGATCCAGGAGATGGAGGAAGATGCTGTAGTCGTCGTGGTCGGCGGGCTGCAGGACGCGCCAATAAAAGTAAAACGTAAAACGTGAAACGTAAAGCACGTCATAGCCCAGGAACTCTAGGGTGTTGCCGAGGTTGATGGACGTGGGGTTTGGGGGTGAGGTTTCGGGTAGTTGGTCTGGTTGGAACAGGTAGGCGGTGAAGGCGGGCTGGCCGTCAGGCCCCAACAGCTCGTTGACCAGAGCATTTGGTGGAAAGAACTCCTCCAGCAGAGCTTCGTCGAGCCTGGCCGAGTGGGGGAAAATGTAGAGGGTCTTCTTATCCATCCCTTTGGGGAAGACCACGGTCTGCCGACCGACCAGCCACTTGATGCTATCATAAGAGCGGGCCAGGAAGGCCAGGGTGGGGTGGCGATAGTGGATGGATGAGACGAAAACCTCCTGGTCAGCGGTGTCTAGTTGGTTGAGATACCTGGCTGCGTCCACCAGGTCGCCGTCGTTGTCGTAGTAGACCGGCGCAGCTTTGGCCCAGAGGACGAAATAGTCTCGGAAGGTGGCGATGCCGGTGAGGCTCAGCAGGAGTATCAGAGCGACAACGGGCA
>CAYNWI010000602.1:0-1521 GCA_964400825.1 uncultured Anaerolineae bacterium
GACGGGCTGGCCAAGTACAGGGCTCAGGTTGGCTGTTGGGGGACGACGCGCCGGTCGTCGTCGAACGCGAGATCGCTGCAGCACCGCCGGTCTCTCTGATGGAGGTCGCCCCCATTGACCCCCGGCAGAGCGTGCAGCTCACGCTATTTTAACCCATGACTGACGAGAAAGGAGGACAAGGTGAGCATACCCATTGTAGGTCAGGGAGCAGGCTATCAGGTCACAGAGATCGGGGTGTCCCTACGAGCGTCGAGGGAGTACTCTGGACGCGGCTGGCGTACGATCCAATTGTCCGCCACGGGCGACGTCGTGCCTGGGGCCAACGTTGAAGAAGCCCACAACGACTTGTATGAACAGCTTCGCCAGCGTATCACGTTGCTGTTCAACGAACCCTGAGGAAGGAGGGTAAGCACATGCGCAAGATCATCAGAATCACCAACTATCACGCTCTGGGGAGTTCCAGCCCTGGAGACTACACGAGTCGCCTCGGCCAGGCCACTCACGCCTACTTCTACTTCGCCGAGTACCTCATCCACGACGATAGCGTCTGGGAGGAAGGACGTTCCTGGGCCGGCGCCGTCAGCGTCGAAGAGCTATTCTCCCTACTGAACGACGCGGGGCTCCTCAGGGAAGTCACGGCCACAAAACAGTCAGGAGGCAACTGAAATGCGGAAGACTCTTCGGGATTACTTCAAGCCCAAAGCCCTCAGCCTCGTGGAGGAGCACTGGGAAAACATCCCGCCAGAACTGGCCTGCCTGGTGCGCTGGGTAGTGTGGAAAGACAACAAGGTGCCCCGCATTCCTGGCACTTACCGGCCTGCCAGCACCACCGATCCCGCCACCTGGCGCAGCTTCGGCCAGGCCCTGGCCAGCGTCCGCTGCGGCCAGGCAGATGGAATCGGTTTCGTCTTCACTGACACGCCCTTCGCCGGCATAGACCTCGACCACTGTTTGCGCGACAGCAGGCTGACCTGTCAGGCGGCTCGCATCGTCGCACAGCTATCGAGCTACACCGAGATCAGCCCCTCTGGTACCGGCCTCCACGTCATCGTCAGGGGGCGCCTCCCGCCAGGGGCCAGGCGCAAGGGCGACGTCGAGATGTACGATACCGACCGCTACTTCACTGTGACCGGCTACGTCTGGCGCAACTTCCGCATCATCCAGAGACGCCAGGCCCAGCTGGAACGCCTCCACGCCCACCTGTTTGGCCGCCCAGAACCCAGTCAGCGCCCACGCGCATCACCCTTAACTCCCGACAGCGACCAGGAACTGTTGCGCAGAGCCGCCAGCGCCCGCAGCGGAGACAAGTTCGCCCGCCTGTGGGAAGGCGACTTCTCAGACTACGACTCCCACTCCGAGGCAGACCTGGCCCTGTGCAACTTCCTGGCCTTCTGGGCCAGCGGCGATACTGCCAGGATGGATCGGCTTTTCAGGCAAAGCGGCCTGTTCAGGCCCAAGTGGGACGAGAAGCACTATGCCAGCGGCCAGACCTACGGCCAGGGGACGATCAGCCGCGCCCTG
>CAYNWI010000603.1:0-1516 GCA_964400825.1 uncultured Anaerolineae bacterium
TACCCCACGGAAGCAGGGCCAATGCCATAGAGTCCGATCAGGGCTTCCCGCTGCTCTTCTCTGGATTTGCTCCTCAGCTCAAACTCGTCAATCTCCCGTCTGACAAAAGCCCCCGTCACTCTCTTGATGGATTTCGCTCGATAACCGACTTTCAACTGCCGGAGCTCTTGTTCAGTCGCTCGATCAACGACTTCTGGTTCCCAGAAACAGTAGAGCTCTTTATCATCGTAGGAAAGCATGGTTCCATAGTTTTCGAACAAGGCCTGCATCATGTTCACCGAACGCCGTACGGTGGCGTTCTGCAACACTATGGCGATGATCAGGTACTCGTAGAGAGAGCTGTAGTTCGCAGGCCGCATGCCACGCCATTTGTCAATGACTGGACCCAACTGAGGATCGTCTCCGAATCTCCGGTTGAAATCGGTCAGGTCCAGTTGCAGACTGCAGCGATAGCCGATTTCATCGGTAAGACCATCCAGGAAATCCTGGCCCAATTCGCCCCTCGACCAGATTGAAAGCGAGATCTCAGGCTGATCAACTGTCCCTCGGTTTTCAAACTTCAATCCCAGAGGCACGTTTTGCCAAAGCATGGTCTGCCACCGAATTCCCGACTCCCACTCATTGTCCGCCGATGGAAAGTGGTCGGGCTTGTGCATGGTAGCGTCGAAGTTAAATGGAGCTTTTGGAAAAAGCTCGATAACACGCTTGGCCTCTAACACCAGGGGCTTGCTCATAGGTATCTCCTGTGCACTCATCACGTCCCTATGATACCACAACTCCGCGCTGCCGTCAATGTCGCTACTGGACGCAAAAACGCGGGCCGCGCTCACGGATAGCGGCCCGCCTTGTCATTTATTCGCCACCCTCAAGGAAGTTCACAGACGTAAGGCTGGCCCTCGCCGAGCACCTCGTGGACGTGCACCATCCACTCGCTGATGGGGATGCTCTGGGGGCACTTGTCTTCGCACTCGCGACACTGGATGCAGGCACTGGCGCGGGCCTCCTCGGGTATCCAATCGTTGTATTCAATGCGCGAGTAGTCGGCCTTGTCGTACATCACGCCCTGGTTGTAGACGGCAAAGTTGCGCGGAATGTCTACCCCGTTCGGGCAGGGCATACAATATCCGCACTCCGTACAGGGAATAGGGCAAAGCCCCTGATACTTCTCCCGTACCCGATCGAACAGCGCCAGCTCCTCCGCCGTCAGCGTGTTGACGCCCGATACGCCCGCACTGGCGACGTTCTCTTCAACCTGCTCCATCGTGCTCATGCCGCTGAGCACCACCGATACCTCAGGCTGGTCCCAGAGCCATTGCAGCGCCCAATCGGCGGGCTTACGTCTCCTGGCAGAGGTGTTCCAGAGGTGCTGAATTGGCTGAGGCGGGTTCACGAGTCTACCGCCCAGAATAGGCTCCATGATCACCACGGCCAGCCCCCTGGCCGCCGCGTATTGCAGCCCTTTGGTACCGGCCTGGTTTTCTACGTCCATGTAGTTGTACTGGATCTGGCAGAACGT
>CAYNWI010000604.1:0-1511 GCA_964400825.1 uncultured Anaerolineae bacterium
GCTGATCCGGTCTTCCGCCAGGGCGATGGCTCCCCACAGGGGCGCGTCGTCGCCCAGCGCGGCGGGCACCACGTCGAAGTGAACCTCTGGCAGGGCCGTCTGGTGGGCAGTGCGGCGCACCACCTCCCAGAAGCGCTGACCAGCTTTAGTCACACCGCCGCCCAGCACGAAGCATGCTGGATTCACAAGGTTAGCCGCGTTGCCGATGCCCACCCCCAGCGCCCAGGCCGCGATTTCCAACGCTTCCCAGGCCAGCTCGTCCCCCTGGGCTGCCGCTTGAGCCACCAGTTTGGCCGTGATCGCGTTCAAATCGCCGCCCGCCAGGACGCGCAGGATGTGGCCTCGGTCAGGCTGTGCCTTCAGCCATTCGAGGGCTCGTTGCGCGATGTACGGCCCTGAGGCCAGCCGTTCGACGCAGCCCCGCTTGCCGCACAGACAGAGCGGGCCGTCTGGGTCCACCACTACGTGGCCGATCTCGCCGGCCATCCCGTCTGCTCCGCGCCAGGGCTGCCCGTGCAGGATCCAGCCGCCGCCGACGCCGGTGCTGACGGTGATGTACATCAGGCTGTCGTAACCCTGCCCGGCGCCGAAGCGATGCTCACCCAAGGCCCCCGCGTTGGCGTCGTTGTCCACCGCAGCAGGGACACCGAACCGATCTTGTAGCCAGTCGCGTAGAGGGAACTTCTCCCAGCCGGGCACGTGGTGGGACAGCAGCACCAGTCCCCGGGCCGCGTCCACCAGCCCGCCGAAACTGACCCCCACGGCAGCCCCCCCCCGGTCCCCCCCAGAATTGAGGGGGATTGAGGGGGGGCTGGCCAGCAGATCTCGCGCCAGCCCCATCATAATCTCCAGGTCGCTCTGGGCGTTGCTGCCGGGCGGCGAAGGGACCATCCTATGGGCCCGCCAGCCACGCTCGCCGGCTGCGGCCAGGCCCGCCGTCAACTTGGTGCCGCCGAAATCCAGGGCCAGCAGAAGTCGTTCCCAATCCACGTTCACCCCATCCCCTGGCGTATGACCACAAAAATGGTGTGAAGCACCACCCATTGGCCATCCTCAGCGTGCTGCATGGCGTCGGGGTGCCGGGAGTCGGCGGGCACGATCACGCACACGTCCACTTTGTCTTTGAGCTTACCGCCCTCGAAAGCCGTGACGCCGATGGTTTTGAGGCCATGCTCCCGTGCCACGTCCATAGCTCTCAGCACGTTGGGCGAGTTGCCGCTGGAACTGATGGCTATGGCCACGTCGCCCGGCTCGGCCAGCGAAGCCAGCGGCTCGGCAAAGACCGTCTCGTAGCCGAAGTCGTTGGCGTAGGCCGTCAGCAGTGGGATGTTGTCGTTCAGAGAGATCACCTTGAAGCGCACCTTCCCTTCGCGCACCGTCCCCTTGCCCAGGTCGCAGGCAAAGTGCGAGGCCATGGCTGCGCTGCCGCCGTTGCCAAAGACAAAGATCCGCCTTCCCTCGGTTCGGGCCTGGACCAGGATGTCAATGGTGTGAGCGATCTCGGCCTGGGG
>CAYNWI010000605.1:0-1510 GCA_964400825.1 uncultured Anaerolineae bacterium
CAGAGGTTCCCGGAGATGGCTTCGCGTATCTCCGCTTCGGTGGGATCGGGGTTTTCCTCCAGGAAAGGCACCAGGGTCATCAGGAAGCCTGGGGTGCAGAAGGCGCATTGCACGGCGTGAGCTTCCCGGAATGCCTCCTGAAGGGGATGCAGATCGTCCATCGTTCCCAACCCTTCGACGGTGGTGATCTCGTGGCCGTCGGCCTGCACTGCAAGCATCAGGCAGGATCGGACCGGCTGTCCATCGAAAATGATGGTACACGCGCCGCACACGCCGTGCTCGCAGCCGACGTGGGTGCCGGTCAGACCTAGCTCGTGGCGCAGGAAATCACTCAGCAGCAGGCGCGGCTCGACGGTGCGTTCGTAGCGGGCGCCGTTGACGGTGACTGTAATGGTGGATAGGTTGTTCATAAGTAGTCTCCTCTCGCAATATCCAATATCTAATATCCAGTAGCTATTAGATATTGGATATTAGGTATTGCTGGCTCGCTCGAGGGCTTGGGTCAATGCCCGGCGCGCCAACACTTTGGACAGGTGACGGCGATACTCCGCCGAAGCGTGGATGTCGCTGCCGGGGTCAATGTCGGCGCTGGCGGCCGTCTCTGCGGCTGCCTGGATGAGCTCTGGGGTAGGGACTTGACCCACGAGCATCTCAGCCGCCTGGCGTGCATCCACGGGGCCATCGCCAACGCTCAGAAAGACCAACCTCGCCTGCTGGCATTGGCCCTGTTCGTCCAGCGTCACCAGAACGGCGACGCCCGCCAGGCAGAAGTCGTGGTGGCGGCGGGTGATCTGCAGGAACGACCACCCGCTGCGCGGCGGCATGGGTGGCAGCGCAATCTCCACCAGCAGCTCGTCGGGTTCCAGGACGGTGGTGAACAGTCCCACGAAGAACTCGTCGGCGGGAACCCAGCGCTCGCCGGCCTGGCTGCGCAGCCGAAGGCGCGCCTTCAGCGCGATGCTTGTCGCCACCAGCTCGGCCGAGGGGTCGGCGTGGGCCAGGCTGCCGCCAAAGGTGCCGCGGGTGCGAATCTGCGGATAGGCGATCTGGGGCATCACCTCGTGCACCAGTGGGGCCCGCTCGGCCACCAGCGGGTCGTGCTCCACCTGGCTTTGCCGTGTCATCGCCCCCAGGAGCAAGCCGCCGTCATCCGGACGGATGTAGAACAGCTCGGAGACGTTGTTCAGGTCAACCAGAACCGACGGCTGAGCCAGGCGGAAGTTCAGCAGGGGAATCAGACTTTGTCCCCCGGCCAGCACCTTGGCATCCCAGCCATGCTCGGCCAGGTGAGCCAGGGCTTCGTCTACGGTGCTTGGTGCGTAGTATTTGAATGGAGCTGGTTTCATGTTACCTCCTCCTCGGATATTGGGTATTGGAGATTAGATATTCAATCTCCAACCTCCAACCTCCAATCTCTAATCTCCCTCTTTGAAAGCGACAAACCGCCCCCACATAGAGGCGATTTCCATGCCTTTCTGCAGGTAGCAGCCGATGTAGTAGCGGCCGCTCT
>CAYNWI010000606.1:0-1509 GCA_964400825.1 uncultured Anaerolineae bacterium
CTTCCCTTGGATCTGCACCACGAACTGCACCGCCTTAATAGAGAGCTGAGCGTTCTCCAGAATAGCTGGCACGCGCGAGAGATACTCACGGGCGATCAAGAGATCTGTTGCGCTCAATAAGGTGCCTCCTTAAAGCCCGGCCGCCAGGCCCACGGGGTGGGCCAGGCTCCCGCAGGCCCAGCGGCCAGGCACGCATCTACGTACACCTCCTGGGGGGAATGATACCACAATTTGGGTTTCTTGTCAACATGCCATAGATACAAATGTCCAGAAAGTTTAACGTTACTACCCCCTGGGGGCTTGCGTCCCTGCCCCATCGGCGGTATAATATCTATAGGGCGTTGACACCATTGTCAGTGCGACCATAGCACACAAGGGCGTACAGCTATGGAAGCAGACAGAGCATGAACCCGCGCCACCTCAGGGGCGTAAGCGCTCGCGCCCAGGCGCTACCTGGCCATTGAGGGCTTGGAGAACCTCACCTTTGAGGAAGACCTGATTCCCCGCTTCTCTGGGAGACCCATTGCCGTTCTAGCGCGTGAGAAGCGCGAGCAGGCTGGGCCTGGTCATTCCCACGCCCCACCGTTTTATCACCGAGGAGGATTGCCTTGGCACATTGGATCAGTTTCAAACCTGGACTCAAAGAACTCCAAGAACAAGGCGCCAGGCTCTCCCTCGAAGCCAAAGAGGGCCTGGCACGGCTGCTGTTGGAGATAGAGAAGCTGCACAAGTTTGTCGCCAGCATCGGCGACGAAGGAGAGGGGCAATGAACCGAACAAAGATCGAGTGGGCCGACTATACCTGGTCCCCGATCACCGGCTGCACTAAACGCTGCTCGTATTGCTACGCCCACCGACTGGCAAAAGGGCGGCTAAGAAAGCTCTATCTTTCCAATCCTAACGTCGCCTCTGGCTGTGATCCAGCCGATCCTTTCTCCCCACGCTTTTGGCGAAATCGCCTGGACGAGCCCTGCACTCTCCGTCGCCCATCCAAAATCTTCGTTTGCAGCATGGGTGAGATTTTGGACCCATCTGTACCCTGGGAATGGACAGAGGAAGTCCTCGCCACCGCTGGTGAGGCCGATTGGCACACCTTCCAGTTTCTGACCAGGCAGCCATTGACAGCTCAACAGTTCACATTTCCTGGCAATGCCTGGGCAGGAGTGACCATCGAGAACGGTGGCCTCATTCCCCAAATCAGGTTACGCCGATTCGCAAGCGTCGAAGCACCAGTACGCTTCGTCTCTTTCGAGCCCTTGACAGGTCCAGTAACGGTCATCCCTGAGTGGGCCGACTGGATCATCGTCGGGGCCATGACCGGCCCAGGGGCCGTGAAGCCCAGGCCTGAATGGGTACAGGGCCTCATAGACACTGCGGACAAAGAAGGCATCCCCGTTTTCCTCAAGGATAACTTGCACTGGCCGGAGGTTCGCAGGGAATGGCCGAAAAGAGGATGAACCATGCCCCACCTTGAATCTTTCCGTAAGTCCAGTATGGGCCTTCACTTCCG
>CAYNWI010000607.1:0-1501 GCA_964400825.1 uncultured Anaerolineae bacterium
CAGGCAGTCCTGCTACGGGTTAATCCTCAACCGATTGACCTGTTCAGCAAGCTCACGACCGAGATTTGCCTCCATTTCCTCATCTGTTACCCTACCTACCGGGCCGTTCAAGCTCTCACCCTCGACGATCTGAAGGCTTTTTGTGCTGAATACGGCTATACTCATCCCCAACGTATCCCCAAACTCTACGCCCATCTCCAAACTCAGACGCCTACACCCAGCCAGGCTGTCAGCCTGGCCTATGCCGACCAGATCCGCTTCATAGCCCAGACTGTGCTGGCCCTGGTCCAGCACCGCCAACTTCTGCTGCGGGAACTGCTGGAGTTGTTCGGCCAACATCCTGACCGCATTGCTTTCGGTTCCTTGCCTGGCGCGGGCGACCTGCTGGCTCCGGCTCTCTTGGTCAAGTTCGGTGAGGACCGTGACCGCTTCCCCTCTCCGGCCTCGGTTCAGGCCCTGGCCGGTACTTGCCCTGTGACCAAGAGAAGCGGCAAGCGCAAGAGTCTGCTTTCGCACCGCTTGTGACAAAGAATTCCGTTGGATCGCTACCTCGTTTGCCCTGGAGACCTTGCGCGAATCGTCTTGGGCCATTGCCTATCACGCCCAACCCCTTCAGCGTGGCATCACCGGCTCCCATGCGATCCGTTGTCTGGCCAATCGCTGGTTGGCGATTATCTGGAAGCTATGGCAGACCCGCCAACCGTATGACGAAAGCTATCACTTGAAGCAACGCTATCAACGTCATCAACCACGCTATCAGGCGTAGGTATATCAGGATTGAGAAGCGTGTGGCTGGTCACGCAGACACGGACTTGGTTTGAAGCAGTAGGGCGAAAAAACTGAGATTCGCCCTGCTATTCCCACACGCCTATCGCCGGATCGCGGCCCCATTTAGGGCTTGACAAAGCGCGTCCTACGGACTGGCGTTCAGCATTTCTCCACCCCTGATGCACTGGCCTGTGTGCTGCCAGTGGCCTCTGTAGGGCAGTGGTTCCACAAGAACCGGTTCAGACAAGCTCGCTATCTGGACGGCCTGGCTGCGACTCCATCCTCTCGCAGACCTTGAGCATCTTTATCTTAACATCTGCGGATAGGAAGAGGAGCGCCATCATGCTGGCAAGAAACGCACCTATCTCGCCCCCAATGTCCATGCTAATGTATACAGGCATTAGCAAGCAAAGAAGTGTCGAGTCTCATAAACTCATACCGGGCAAAGTCTCATAAAGTCGTATCAGTCAGGCTGTTGCACAGCGTCATCTCGCGCCAAGCAGCTCGGGAGAAAGGTAATGCAAGTTGATATGCTGGCAGCGCGATCAAAGGACCCAGTTCGCTCGTCAAATCGGCTTTCGTCAGCCCTTGAGCAGCGAGGCGAATCTCTCGACTCCCATCTTCGGAGAGGCACTTGAACTCGCGAGTCTGGGCGTCGAAGGTGATCTCCAAGGTCTGATTCAATGTCATTAAGTTAACGAACGGGTTTGTAAGTCATCGAGAATCGTTTGAG